>VTPN01000010.1 GCA_008638215.1 Pelagibacteraceae bacterium | reverse complement strand
CACTCGAATGTCATTGTTGTTTTCCAAGAGTTGTTGAAGGCGAGCTTTACCTTCACTTTCCTTGATTTCATCAAAGTAGCGAACGCGATATTCATATTCAAAAAAATTCTCCGAGGATTGAATGGGAAGAGACTCTAAACTTTGTTGAGAGATAACAACCAAATCTCCAAATAATCCGGCCCCTCCTAAATCAGGCATTTGTTGGATAATCGAATGCACGATAAAAACTTCATCTCGAATAAGCAATTCATCTCCTGCTTGCAGTTGTAAGTTAGCGGCTAAATTTTCATTAATAATTGCTTGGCGTTTTGTTTGATAAAAATCACGAGTAACGTTTCCTTTGGTGGTGATAAACTCTCCGTATAAAGGATAGAGCTCATCAATGGCGCGCAGTTGCACAAAAGATGTTTGAGGAGGGTTGCTTGAGGGATTGGCGACCATGGAGGCTACGGTGGTATTGAGGGAAAGATCGGCAAATTGTTGGATTTGATTTTGAAGATCAATGTTTAGTATTTGGTTTTTAATCTCAATTTCTGCATCACCTCCTAGAATTGATTTGGTATTGGAGCGGATTTCTTGGTTGAGGGATTGGTTGAGCGTGCTGATAACAAATAAAATAAAAACACTGATAAAAATCGTCACCAAAATAGTTATTTTTTTATGCCAACTGCGTTTAAAATCTTTAAAGGCTTGGTGGTGGATAAAAAGAAATTGGTTAAAGAAGTTTGCCATTTTCAATTTGAATAATGCGATCACATTTTTTTGCTAAATCAAGATCATGGGTAACCAAACAAAGACTTTGTTGATATTGAAGAGAAACCTTTAGGAGCAAATTGGAAATTAAAAGCGAATTTTCTTCATCTAGGTTTCCCGTGGGCTCATCAGCTAACATTAGTGGTGGTTTGTTAATCATCGCTCGAGCAATAGCAACTCGTTGTTGCTCTCCTCCGGATAGCTGACTGGGGAAATGGTGTAAACGATCTTGCAGTCCTAATTCCACTAACAATGACTCGGCGTGTTCTTTGGCATTTTTCTCGAAGTTAATCTCTAGCGCCAAAGAGACATTTTCTAAAGCGGTGTAACTAGGAATTAAATAAAAAGATTGAAAGACAATCCCGATGTGTTGTTTGCGAAAATCAGTTAATTGATCTTCATTCAATTCGTTCAGGCTAATACTGTGAAAATCAATCTTTCCGGCAGAGGGTTTTTCTAATCCGGCCATTAACATCAACAAGGAGGTTTTTCCAGAACCACTTTTGCCTACAATGGCCACCCGCTCATTGGGCTTGATCGAAAAACTTATTCCTTTAATTACCTCTGTTCGAATGGGACCATTTTGATATGCTAGCTGCACATCTGAAAATTTTAAAAGTTCGCTCATGAGAAAAATAATTTATTTTTTTGTAGTACTTCTTACTACATCCCTTACGCAGGCCCAAGAGTTTAAGATTATTTTATTCGGTGACTCTTTAATGGCTGGCTATGGACTCGAGGAGACTTATCATTTAGATCGACTTTTACAACAAGACCTTGCTGCATTGAATATCTCCAACCAAGTAGTCAATGCTTCTGTCTCTGGGGATACATCCAATGGAGGTCTTAATCGATTAGCTTGGAGCCTTCAAGATAACTATGACTTATTTATACTAGGACTGGGGGCTAACGATATGCTGCGAGGATTATCACCTGAGACAACAAAAGCAAATCTTGAGCTGATTATTCAGTTTGTCCAAGAAAAAGAAATTCCCATTCTTTTAACAGGGATGGTAGCACCAAGTGCCTACGGCAAAGAATACCAAAATCAATTCAACTCCCTTTATCCAGATTTAGCTGAGCAATACAACCTTGCCTTTTATCCTTTTTTATTAGAGGGGGTTGCGCTCAAGCCCGAATTGAATCAAAGTGATGGAAAACATCCTAATCAAGAGGGTATTCAACTCATCAGCCAAAAATTAGCTAAAAAAATCAAAAAAATCATAAATTAAGGTCAGTTTAGCTTCAGTTATCCACCCAAATAGGCTATATTGCACAAGCTTATAATTATAAGGAGGAAAATAATGACAAAAATTAAGTCTTTATTGATTGCTCTTCTTTTATCACTAGGTGTTTCAACGGCTATCGCTGGTAGTCATGGAAGTACTCTAGATGTTGTAAAAGAAAGAGGAAAACTAATGTGTGGTTCCAACACTGGTTTAGCTGGTTTTGGTAATCCTAATGATGCTGGTGTTTGGGAAGGTATCGACGTGGATGTATGTCGTGCTGTTGCAGCTGCTGTATTTGGTGATGCATCTAAAGTTGAATATGTTCCAACCACATCAAAAGTACGTTTTACAGTTCTTCAATCAGGAGAAATTGATGTTCTTTCAAGAAATACCACTTGGACAGTATCTAGAGATAGTGACCTTGGTTTAGATTTCGTTGGAGTAAACTACTACGACGGTCAAGGCTTTATGGTTAAATCAAGCCTAGGTGTTTCAAGTGCTTTAGATTTAGATGGCGCATCTGTTTGTATCCAAGTGGGCACAACCACAGAAATGAACTTAGCGGACTACTTTACTTTTCATGGTATGAGTTATGAGTCAGTACCTGTGGAGACAAACTCAGAAGCAGACGCAGCATATCTAGCTGGTCGTTGTGACGTTTACACAACTGACGCTTCAGGTTTATGGGCAAGCAGAGCGGGTTATCCAAATCCATCTGAGCATGTTGTTTTACCAGAAATAATTTCTAAAGAGCCTTTAGGCCCTGCAGTTAGACATGGTGATAGCCAGTGGGCAGATATTGTTGGATGGTCACTCAATGCAATGATCATAGGTGAAGAGCTTGGCATTACATCAGCTAATGTGGATGATATGAAGGGATCTGCAAATCCTGAAGTAAAAAGACTATTAGGTGTGGATGCTGGTTATGGCGCAATGTTAGGTCTAAGTGATGATTGGGCATACAATGTTCTAAAACAAGTAGGTAACTATGCTGAAAGTTTTGAAAGAAACGTTGGAATGGGTTCTAATATCGGAATTGCTAGAGGTTTAAACGCCCTCTACAAAGACGGTGGAATTTTATACGCCCCTCCATTTAGATAGAAACTTTCTTAGAGATGGGCATTTATTGCCCATCTCTATAATCTTTTTAATTATCTAATTTGATGAAAAATAATTTTATTAGAAAAATTATTTTTGATGAGAGATCAAGATCGTTACTAATTCAAACATTAACGATAGGTATTTTTGCATTTATTATTTATATATTAGTTCAACAGACCGCCTATAATTTAGATAAAAGAGGCATTAGTTCTGGATTTGATTTTTTAAATATGTCTGCTGGTTATGATATCAGCATCCGCTTAATTTCTTTCACTAGTGAGGATACTCATTTAAGAGCTTACTTTGTAGGTTTATTGAATACGCTTTTAATTGCTATTTGTGGTTGTTTTTTAGCCACAATCCTGGGTTTTTTAGTTGGCATAATAAGACTTTCCTCTAATTGGCTTTTTAAAAATATTGCATACGTTTATGTAGAGTTTACCCGAAATGTACCTGTGCTTTTACAAATTATCCTTTACTACAGTATTCTTCTTCATCTTCCACAAATAAAACAAGCAATTGTTCTTTTAGATAATTTTTATCTTACTAACCGTGGATTTTTTATGCCTTCTCCTGTTCCTAAAGAAGGTTTTGGTATAGTCATTGCCAGTTTAATTTTTGCAATCATTGCCAGTTATTTCTTAAAAAAATATTTAAAAAAAAGACAAGAAACAACAGGTCGGCAATATCCTATTTTTTTGATGAATAGTACTTTGATTATTTTTATCCCAGTCTTCTTTTATTATATCACCGGTATGCCAATCGAATTTGATAATCCCGTTTTAAAAGGTTTTAATTTTAAAGGAGGGATGGTTGTTCGACCAGAATTTTTAGGTATGCTTTTTGGCTTGTCCATTTACACGGCCGCATTTATCTCGGAAACGGTAAGATCAGGTATTATCTCGGTTTCAAAAGGTCAAAGAGAAGCATCGAAAGCACTAGGCTTAAAAAATAATTTAGTAATGCGATTAGTTATTATTCCCCAAGCACTTAGAGTTATTATCCCTCCCTTAACCTCGCAGTATCTTAATTTAACTAAAAACTCCTCATTGGGTATTGCCATTGGTTATGCAGATCTAGTTCATGGATTTGGTGGAATATCGCTTAATCAAACCGGAAGAGCGATCGAGATAATGATGATTGTTATGTTAACTTATCTTTCCATCAGTCTCATTATTTCTATATTTATGAATATTTATAATAAGTCAGTACAGTTTAAAGGAAACGCATGAGATCTCTCGCTTTAAACGATTTATCTCATAACAAATATTATAATTGGATAGTCAGAAATTTTTTCTCAACCTGGCTAAATACTTCTTTAACTATTATTGCACTTATCTTCTTATATAAGATAGGTACTTTTTTCTTAGACTGGGCGATCTTTAGTGCAGACTTTAAATTAAATTTTCAAGGGCAGGTTATTACTGATAGAACCATGTGTTCTAAAAATATAGCTCCAGGTGAATATGGAGCTTGTTGGACTATTATTTATGCAAGATTTGATCAGTTTATGTATGGCTTGTATCCTGCAGAAGAAACATGGCGAGTAAACCTTTCATTTTTTCTTTTACCATTTGCTATTATAGGTTTCTTATTTGATAAATTGCCTTTGAGAAAATACTTTATTTTCTTCACCTTTATTTATCCCTTTATTGCTTATTTTTTATTATACGGAGGCCCTAATCTTACGATTGTTGAAACTAATAAATGGGGAGGCTTATTAGTAACGCTATTTCTAGGAGTTACAGGCATTGGTCTTGCATTTCCATTAAGTATTGCTTTAGCATTGGGCAGAAGATCGAATATGCCGATAATAAAATCAATTTGTGTCATCTTTATTGAATTTATTAGAGGAGTGCCACTAATAACTTTATTATTTACAGCCAATGTTATGTTGCCTTTATTTTTGCCGGAGGGTGTCAACCCGGATAATCTTCTTCGCGCTTTAGTAGCGGTGACACTTTTTCAATCTGCTTATATGGCAGAAGCTATACGTGGGGGACTTCAAGCTATTCCACGAGGTCAAATTGAGGCCGCTCAATCCCTTGGTCTGACCTATTGGCAAACAACTAGAAAAATTGTTCTACCTCAAGCATTGAAGATAGCTATCCCGCCTATCGTTAATACTTGCATTGGTCTTTTTAAAGATACCTCTTTAGTTTTAATCATAGGACTTTTTGATTTACTTGGTATAGGTAAAGCGGCCTTAGCAGATATGACCTGGACCAAATTATATTATGAAGTCTATGTTTTTATTGCGCTAGTTTTTTTTATATTCTGCTTTGGTATGTCAAGGTATAGTTTATATTTAGAAAAGAAATTAAAGACGGATAATAGTTAAATGATAGAGCAAGTAATTCAATTAGAAAAAGTCAATAAGTGGTATGATGACTTCCACGTCCTTAAGGATATTGATTTATCAGTTGAGAAAGGACAAAGGATTGTGATTTGTGGCCCCAGTGGATCGGGCAAGTCGACTATGATCCGATGCATTAATCGTTTAGAAGCCCATCAAGAAGGTAAAATAGTAGTTCACGGAACCGAGCTTACGAATGATTTGAAGAACATTGATTTAATTAGAAAGAATGTCGGAATGGTTTTCCAACAGTTCAATCTTTTTCCTCATTTATCTGTTTTAGATAATATTACTTTGGCGCCTATTTGGGTAAAAAAAATGCCCAAACAAGAAGCTGAAGAAATTGCCATGGCCTACTTAGAAAAAGTAAAAATTCCTGAGCAAGCAGAAAAGTTTCCGGGACAATTATCTGGTGGCCAACAACAGCGTGTAGCTATCGCTAGATCCCTTGCGATGAACCCGGATATTATGTTATTCGATGAACCCACCTCAGCTCTTGATCCTGAAATGATTAAAGAGGTTTTGGATGTGATGGTTCAGTTGGCAGATGAGGGCATGACGATGTTAGTGGTAACTCATGAAATGGGGTTTGCAAAGACGGTGGCGGATCAAATGATCTTTATGGATGAAGGGCGTATCGTAGAACAAGCAAAACCCGATGTATTCTTTGACCAACCCAAAAGTGATCGAACTAAACTTTTCCTCAGCCAAATTCTTAATCACTAAATTAATTTTCAATGATCAGGGATCTATCTGTGCATGTAACTCGTGGAGATTTATTAGAAAGCTCTCACCGTATCCAAGCAATATTTTTAGATCAAAATCAAAAAACTATATTTAATCAAGACTCTCACCGAAAAGTGTTTCCCAGATCGGCAATTAAAGTTCTTCAAGCTATTCCTTTTCTCCAAAGTAACGCCCTTCATCAATTTAACCTCGGCGCTCAGGAAGTTTGTCTGGCCTGCGCTTCTCATAATGGGGAGAGTATTCATATTAAGGTTGCCCAGTCTTGGCTTAAAAAAATAAAAAAAAAAGATGAAGTGCTTTTGTGTGGTCATCACCGCCCGATGGGAGATGATTCTTCCTCTGTGATTGCAAAATTGATAAAAAAACGATCTCCTCTTTTAAATAACTGCTCTGGAAAACACTTAGGGATGATTTCTCGATGTCTTGTTGATGGTTTAAATATTCAAAACTATCTGGAATTTGACCATAATCATCAGCTTCAAATTTTGAGCGTTATGGAAGAATTCTTTGAGGAAAAAATTAAACATCTCACCAGAGACGGTTGTCATGCTCCTATGTTTGCTATTTCTCTTAAAAGTCTAGCATTAGCAGCATTGAAAATTTCAAATCACCATTCCCTAATGCCTCAATATGCTAAATCTATTACTTTGGCTCTTGACTCGATCCAGCAATATCCTTTTTTGACAGCTGGACACAATCAATTTGACTCTAATCTTATTAAGGTGACAAAGGGAAGGCTCTATTTTAAAAGAGGGGCAGAAGGAATAGGATTCATTGTTGATCGCCAAAAAAAAATTGGGGGAGCAATCAAAATTGAAGATGGAAATATGCGCGCCCTTCCTCTAGCCACACTTGCAATTTTGAAACAATTAAAATTAATCAAGAACAAGGAGTTAAACTTACTCCAAAAATGGATGCGAGTTCCAATACTTAATTGTAACCAATTTGAAGTAGGAGCTATTATTGTTCCTCAACACTAATAACAATGAATGATCTTTTTTTTTCTCTGTTATCAGGGTGGATCATTTTTTATTTTGCAGTTTTTCTCCCAGGTCCTAATACTTTTTTCGTCGCCTCAGTCGGCATGGGAGGGAATAGACATCAAATTTGGGGTGCTGCGATTGGAACGGCGGTCGGGTCGTTTACTTGGTGTTTATTAGCAACCACGGGTATTTCCATTTTGGTTTCTCAACTAATGGGTTGGGGATATTCTCTCCTGAAAGGATTAGCGAGCGTGTATATGCTTTATTTAGCATATCAAATTGGAAAACAATATTTTAATTCTCAAAATGAACTCATTAAGTCCACAAGTGAAAAAAACTTTTTCAATAGTATGAGAAAAGCCATCATCGTGGCCTATACAAACCCCAAGGCTTTTGCTTTTTGGTCCGCCCTAGCAACCATTAAATTCAATGAAAATTTAACATTTCATGTGGCTTTAATTTTTTCTATTGGCTCTTTTTTTATTTCGGCAATGAATTACTCTATTATTGGCCATTTTTTTGGTATGAAAAAGTTTTCTAATTATTTTAATCGATCAAAAAATATCGTGAATTTAGTCTTTGCAGGATTGTTTATATTTGTGGCTGTGGAAATTTGGGTATGGGGCTAAAGGCCCTTTCGAAAAAGAAAAGGGCGCTTTAAAATTTTCTTATAAATCGAGTATCGAGTTCTTTTTGTCGACGCTCTAAATCAAACAAGTCAGTTGACCCTGCGAGATATAAGTCATCTCGATTGGGAACAAGTGATTTTTTATCTTTTTTAATCAGAACTACTTGTTGAAGAGTTTTGAAAATACTATTCATTAAGCAGCTTGTTTTAGCGGTGATGGGAATGATCTATTCTTTTGATAATGTGAGTATGCCCACTGCCAATCAGTGCCATATTCAGTTTTGCAAAAGTTTTCAATTCCATCTTCTTTGGTAGTTGTCATAAAATTAAAAAGACCAAGCCAAAACTTGATTGATCTACCAGTAAATGCGTATGATTTGTTCATTATTAAGTCTCCTTTTGACCATATATATAAGCTGAAATGGAAAAATTACTTTTGCTAAAATAGAACAGCTACTGTCTCTTTATGAGACTACCAACAACAATCCCACTAGAACCATCACACTGCCGGTAATCTGATTTAACCTTTTAGCAGAGGAGGGTTTAGTCACCCAAGATTTAATTTGATTTCCTGCCCCACAAACAACTACCAAAGAGGCAAATACACTAAAATATACTGTGAGAATAATTTGAATACCTGTTATTAAACTAATATTTGATAAGTCCAAAAAAAGAGGAATAAAAGAAAGATAAAATAAAATAACCTTCGGATTTGTTCCACCAATTAAAAACCCCATCAAAAACTGCTTAAAGGAACCAGTTGGAATTTGCTGAGATGATTCTAGTTGAAGTCGAGAAAGTCGAAATTGCATCACTCCCAGATAAATCAAATAAGCCGCACCAATCCAACGAACGACAATCATCACCGGCTCAAGGTAAGTAGACAAATATCCCAAAGAAAGAATAGCCATAGTCAGATAAACAACATCACCAACAGCTTCTCCTGCTCCTAAAATTAAACCCGAGCGAAGCCCTTGGGTTGTAGAGACCGATAGAGCGGCTAGAGTTCCTGGTCCCGGGGAGATGCCAAAAATAAAAGCTGCCCCAGCTAAAGAAAAAAAAGTCGCTAAATCCATCGAGCGAACATTAAACTTTTCTTATATGGTCACAACTACAAAATGTTATAATGGTTCTTCAATGAGTTATCAAATATTTGACGGTCATAACGATGTTCTTTTTCGACTATTTTTAAAAAATAAAATCAATGCGCATGAAGATTTTCTTCAAGGAGATAATGAGGGCCATCTTGATTTACCTCGAATGGAAGAGGCGGGCTTTAGAGGGGGCTTTTTTGCAATTTATGTGCCTTCTCCTGAAGTTAAGGTGGATAGTAGCGATAAACCTATTCGTTATGATGAAATGAAAAAGGATAAATATTCTTTGCCTTTACCTGACTTGATTGGAAGCGATCAAGCCCTACCGATAGTTATAAGAAAAATATCTCTTTTATCTCAGATTGAAAAGCATTCTCAAGGAAAAGTCAAAATCTGTTTATCAGGTTCTGATTTAGAAAAAAGCTTTCAAGAAAGAAGCCTTTCGGTCTTGATGCATATTGAGGGGGCAGAGTGTATTGATGATAATTTTTATAATTTAGAGGCACTGTATCGATCGGGTCTTCGTTCCCTTGGTCCCGTATGGTCCCGTCCAACGATTTTTGGTGAAGGGGTTCCTTTTGCTTTTCCTCATTCGCCGGATACAGGAAAAGGTCTTACGAATAAAGGTATTGAATTAATTAAACACTGTAATGATTTAAAAATCATCGTGGACAATTCTCATTTGAATGAAAAAGGTTTTTGGGATATTGCCAAATATTCTCATAACCCTTTAGTGGCAACTCACAGCAATGCCCACCAACTATGTCCTCATACAAGAAATTTAACAAACAAACAACTCGACGCGATCAAAGAAACAAAAGGAATGGTGGGAGTTAACTTTGCTCCCGCTTTTTTAAGATCTGATGGCAAAATGATTGCTGAGACCAACATTCAGATAGTAGTTGATCACTTTAAGTATTTTATTGATTATTTGGGAGAGGATTGTGTAGGGTTGGGTTCTGATTTTGATGGTGCGATGATGCCGCAAGACTTGTCCAGTGTTTTAGGGATGAAAAAACTGATCAATTTAATGATGGATCAGGGATTTGATGATCAGCTCATGAACAAATTATGCCATCAAAACTGGATAGGTTTAGCTAAACGAATATTATCTTAGTTGCTGGTTTCTTCAAAAACAACCGAGAGAATGACAAAACCAAATAAAAAATAACTCCCCAGCTCTACTTTCATTTCAGTAAAATAGGAAAACTTGAATATAGTGACCGCTAAGGCAATCAATAATAAGTCTAGCATTGACCATTTAGTGAAAAAAAATAAAAGCCTTTTATTGATACGATGAGCAGAAATTTGATGAACAATCAAAGAAAATAAAAATTTCATCAAAGGCATGATTACGGTACCGATAAATAAGATACTAAAAAGAAACCACTCTTTTTCACCATATAAGGAGATCAAAATATTGATAATATTATTTGAGTTTTGGAAGAAAAAAAAATTCTCAACGCTAAACAAAGGAAAATATAAAAAAGCTAGAAAAAGGATAAACTGTACTAATAGGTAACTCCAAAGTATTGTACTTTTTAATTTCATAAATTGTGTTTAGACCGCAACTATGGAAATAACAATAAAAATTTAAACTGAATCTTTAGTCCTTGTATAATTATGCTATAATTTCCTTATGGGATTACATTTTGACTATAAATCTAAAGCAGGTGAGCGGGCAATGGAAAAAGAACGCAAACGCCAAGAAAAGTTAGCGGCTAAAAAAGCGAAGAGAGACGCTAAAAAAGAAGCAGAAGAGTTAGCGGAATTAGAGCGTTTAACCAATCCCGATGCATCGCCTCAAGGTAATCAGGAAACTTAAAACTGATTACTTTAATAAAAATACCTTTTTTCGATCAATAGTATCGATTCACCCTTCTTTAGTCTTGTATGCTTTTTGTTCTGAATTCATGGATTGGAGCTGACCTTGATACCATCTTTTGAAGTCATCCGTCGTATCAGAATACAGCATTACTTTTTTTCGAATAAAAAATAACCCTAAGTCAGCTTCAGGAATTCCGACAAAAGTTTGTCTTTCGGTATGCATGACCTTAGTTGAGGATGTTAGAGGTTCTTCTTCACACAATAGATATCCATAATGCTCACCCCAAACATAACGAACAATAGGGGTGGTTGCCTCGACCATCATGGACACATATTTTTGTTCATTTTTAAGAAATGACTCCATGCCTGGAACGGGACGGTGAATCGCAGCAAAGGATAAACCGATTTTTTCTTTAGGTACCCAAACCGAAGGGAAAGAAACATGAAGAGCGATTAATTTATTGCTTCGATGAAAGACAGCTAAATCTTCTTGAATAACAAATCCTAAATCATGAAAGTTATTAAAAGATATTTGTTTGGATGGATATTCCTGGGAGAGAATAGATTGAATTTTTTCACATATAATTTGATCATGATCCGCCGTATACATTGAATCATAGTAAATATTTTCTTTTACTTTTCTTTTTAAGTTTAGATAACGTTGTTCTTCCTGGTCAAATTCAATGATCGGCAAATCTCCAATTTTTTTGATTCCAGGTGCAACGGTATATATGGGTCCATAAGATTGCCAATCGATCATTTGGTAAATAAGATAATTATTCCTATCATTAAAATAGCAATGATAATTAATTTTTTAAATAAAACCTCAGAAATTTTTCGATGTACCAGATACCCTAGCCAAACACTTATCATCACCATTAAGGCTATGGGGTAGTAGGCAGCAACAATTTCCAAATAACTGCCACCTAATAAAATATAAAAAACTACACGAAGACTATTGATAATGAAGAAGTAGCCTGCCATTGTTGAGCGTAATTCTTGTTTTGAGGAAAAATGATCTTTATATCCCATTAGTACAAAAGGACCTCCGATTGTGTACACTCCTTGGATAAAACCCCCTAAGATAACCAAAACTTTTTTTAGAATGTCTGGAATTAGAATGTTTGGTAAAAATAAATTAAAACAAGCATAAATGATTAAGAGCAATGCAAAAAATTTGACTAACCACTCAGAGGCTAAAGAGGAGATTAACAATGTTCCAAGTAATGCTCCAGGTATAGTCATTATCAAGATTTTTGCTAAATGTTGCCAAGATAGATATTTGTATGACTGAATTAATACAGCTAGGCCTGATGAAAGTCCCACAATCATGGCTAATTTTAATAAGGAATTAAAATCATAAAAAAAACCACTCAGTCCCAGAAATATTATAGTTCCTCCAAATCCAAAAATACTCTCGATGCCATAAGCAAGGCATGCAATCGTAGCGATAATAGAAAAATTGGGCATAGTGAATAAATCTCGAGTTAATTTAGAGTGTTTTATGTTAAAAGTAATCTATGTATTTCAAATCTCTCTTTGTTTTGATTTGTATTTTTATATTCAAATTCAATACTCTAATTGCTTTGACTCAAGATCTCTCTATGACAATTTTAGTTCGATCTTCCCTAACTATGGAATATGTTTTAGCTAAAAGTGTTTGCAAATTACTAGATCGTGAACTTAGAATTTCTCACAGTTTTGGTGGATCTAACACTCTTGATTGTGTAACACGCCTAGATGATAGCGTAGATGAAATAATTAAAAAAATTGAACAAAATCAATTTCAATATGCCATCATCAAAAAAATAGAGCTAGCTAATAGACCTTCGAACCTTGCCATACGATCTATCTTATATTTTCCTGCAGGAGAAGATTATGTCTTTATCACTAATCAAAATGTTGACCCTTCCATTATCAAAGATATCAATTACGGCATCCTTAATCATTTATTAGAGTTTCGCTATTTGCATAAAGCCTTCTATGATTTTGATGAAGAAAATTTAATTGTGAAACAAGATATCCCCATGCATATGGGAACTTTGAGCTTTAGTGATGAATGGAAGAGCGATAAGAAGAGAAGGTTTATAGAGGTAGACTAATTTTTGTAAAACCATCTGTTACGACGTAAACAAAAATTACCGCAAATATAACCACACCAATAAAAACTTTCATAGGAGAAATTTACTTAATAGATTCCTCGTGTAAAGACTATAAACTGTGCAAAATTGTCATGAGCGAGTTTCTTTTTGGTTTTGCGACAGGTCTTAGTTTTATTTTAGCTATTGGAGCTCAAAATCTTTTTGTTCTAGAGCAGGGCATTAAAAAAAATCATATCTTTTTGGTCACAACTTTATGTGCATTTAGTGACTTTTTATTAATCTTTCTGGGTATTTTTGTCTTTTATTCAATCCAATCCTTAATGACAGCAAATGTAATTTTGCTTTTCAACTTAGCTCTTATTGCTTTTTTAATTTATTTTATATGGGGAAAAATAAAAAATTTTGATAAACCGTTTGAAGTAAATTTTTCAAAAAAGGCTATTCCCAAGTCCATTATTATTTCCCAAACTCTGGCTTTTACTTTTCTTAATCCTCATGTTTATTCCGACACTGTATTTATTTTAGGCAATCTTTCAAAATCATATGATTTATTGAGCCAAAAAATTTCTTTTGGATTAGGTGCTTCTTTAGCTTCATTTTTATTTTTCTATTTTATAGGATATTTAGGATTTTTCTTAAGATCTTATTTTCTTAATAAAAAAATCTGGAATTTTTTAAATGCAATTATTATTAGTTATTTGATCGGTTTAGTTTGTTTTTTAATTTTTTATGAGCTTTTTTAAAACCATCGAAACATGCCGATAAGCCCGGCTATACCATAAAAAAACTGTAAAAAAAGAATTCCTCGATGTTTTCCTAAATGAGCCCAAACACCAATAGCAATAGCAGAGATTAATAAAAGAGAAAACCCGATAAATTCAGCTCCAATATTAAAAGCCACAAGGAGGGAATAGATAATAGCTGTAATTACGCCAAACCATTCCAATAATTTTTGAATATTCATGAGTGTATTTTAATTCACCCTAAATAATTAAGCTAATGGTATTTGGCCAATGCATATTCGCTGTGCGTACATAGCAATACTTATTTTACATTATTAATATAGTTTCTTCAGTGAGAAGAGTGGAAATAACAAATTTTATTATTTTATATATAAGATTCTCAGCAATTCCCTCCTAAAGAAAACTGACCGCTCTTCTCTTTTATTAAGCAAATGAGTAATTTTACAACCCTTTATCCAGCTCTTCTTTTCCCTGCCATCCCATTAATGATGATTTCATTTGGGAATAGATATACTTCTCTGGCATCTCTCATAAGAAAAATTCACGATTTAATTGTG
This sequence comes from Pelagibacteraceae bacterium, assembly GCA_008638215.1. Lineage (GTDB taxonomy): Bacteria > Pseudomonadota > Alphaproteobacteria > HIMB59 > HIMB59 > HIMB59. The sequence goes on along the minus strand of VTPN01000010.1, from coordinate 16,507 downwards.
ACGGATAAGCAATCCAAAAAGACTGCGATTCATTATCTTGATCAAATTACGATTTTAACAAAACGATTAAAGTTAGTCAGAGCTATCCAAACTTTATCAGGAATAAGTTTTCTTAGTAACCTCTTAAGTATTTTTGCAAGCTATTTAGAGGAATTTCAGGCAGCTTTAAACTTTTTTGGATTGGGTGTTTTAATATTTTCTATTGCAATTTTAATGTTTATTTATGAAATTCAATTATCCACAAGGGCTTTAAGTAAACATTTAGAAGATTTGAAAGATCTGACTTAAATCTGGTTTTCTAACTTACAATCGGTATTTTATTGTTATTCATGAAGAAATTTATATTTTTATTTTTACCTTTTTTTCTATCTAGTTGTGCGGGATCTTATAACTTTGCCTGGTTTTCCATCAATCCATTTCATCCACAAGGATTATCAAATATTGAATTTTTGATTGGGGGTCTTTGGACAACAATTTGGATTTCATTTATTAGTTTAATATTAGCAGCAATCGTAGGGTTAATTATTACTTTGCCCACCTTTAGTTCTAAAAAAACTATTAATTCATTAAATATAATTTATGTAGAAATTTTTAGAGCAATCCCAGTTCTAGTTTTATTGCTTTGGATATATTATGGCTTACCTTCTATATTCGGTGGAAGTTTATCATTTAACCCCTTTGTGGCAGGTGTTATCACTTTGGTTTTACATGAGTCAGCATTTATTTCAGAAATCTATCGATCTGGTATTGAAGCCGTCAAAAAGGGTCAAATCGAAGCTGCCCGATCTTTAGGACTTAAACCCAGTCTAGTTTTTTTAAAAGTTACTTTACCTCAGGCGATTAGAATAATCACACCCGCCCTTATGAATCAGGGAATTTATATCTTAAAAATGAGCTCTCTTATTTCTGTGATCGGTTTAGGAGATTTGACTCGAAGAGCCAATGAGTTAATTGTCACTACTTATCGACCCTTGGAAATATATTCATTCTTAGTTCTAGAATATTTAGCTTTAATACTAATTGCATCTTTCTTCGTTCGAAGATTGGAGAATAAATTTAGAATTAAATAGCAGTAGCAGTCTTAAAAATTAATCCCTCTTTTTTAATTAAATATCGCATGTGAAAAAAAATTAAAAAAGCAGCAATAATATTACTACAAAGAATAGCCCACCAGATTCCTATTAATCCAAGTCCTAGGGTTTGAGAAAAAAAATAAAAGGTAAAAGGAGGAATGATGGCTAGTCTTAAAAGGGTATAAAAAGCATTGATGGTGGGCTTCTTCATTCCTGATAAAACCGACCCACTTTGATGAATTACTTGATATACAAAAGTTAGAAATGCAGCCATAAATAAATAACCACCTGCAATTTGAATAACCTCTACATCTCTTGTAAATAAAAGGGCCATTTGTTCTCCAGCTAAAAAAAGAATAGCTGAGCCAAAGATCATTACAAATAAAGCTAATTTAAGAGATATGACGAACGCCTCATAGATCCGATCAAAATTTTTAGCTCCATAATTTTGACCAGTCATACTTAACATCGCGGTGTTTAAGCCGATGGCTGGCAAAAGAATAATTTGTTCAATTCGAAGCGCGATACCGTAGCCTGCGCTTGCCACCGCTCCATAACCTGTCACATACTTTTGAATGATAAAAAAACCAACCCCGATCAGCAACATGTTCATACTAGCTGGAAAGGCCTGTTTCAAAATATCAAGGGATATCTTTGTTTTGATTTTACAATAACTCAATTTAAATTGACGAGATAAGGGGCTCTTTAAAACAAAGTATCCCAGGTAGATTACATTGAATATTTGACAAAGGATCGTTGCGATAGCAATCCCCATGGTTCCTAATGCGGGAAAGGGACCAAACCCTAAAGATAAAACAGGATTAAAAATTAAATTGATAAAAAAACCAATGATTAATGCATTTCTATTTTTTTTAGTATCCCCTTGAGCATATAAAAAAGAGTTAATGACATTTGCAAAAATAAAAAAGGGAGCTCCAAAAGCTAAAGTTTGCATGTAACGTAAGCCATTTTCTAAAAATAGCCCACTGGCTCCAAAAAATATAAAAACCGGTTCCGAAATTTTATAAGTTATAAAGCCTATTAAAAATGAGAGTAGGAGAGAAATAGTTAATGACTGAACATAAATGTAAATAGCCTCTTCCTCTTTCTTTGAACCTAATAAATTAGAAACTAAAGCAGTGGTACCCTGTCCAAATCCAACAGCAAAGGCAAGGAGAATGAAATAAACAGGAAAAGAAATAGCCAGTCCAGCTAAGGCTTCCGTACTAATCAATCCTGCATAAAAAGTATCAACAACATTATAAAGAGTATAAAAAAGCATGCCGATGCCAGCAGGCACAGCCATACTAATTAATTGTTTTTGTATATTGCCTTGGGTGAGATCCATAAATTAAAAAGGTTTCACCACTACTAGTATTACAATTAAGATAAGAAGGATAGTGGGAACCTCATTAATTATTCTTAGATATTTGGATGTATAATCTCGATAATTATGTTCTAAGTTTTTTCTAATTTTGGCTAAATACATATGAAAAGCTGTTAAAACACCTACTAGGATTAGCTTTAAAGCTAGCCACCAAGCAAATCCAACATAGTGAATAAGACCTAAGCCAAAAATCCACGTCAAGATCATGGCGGGATTCATGATAATTCGAAGAAGCTTGTATTCCATTTTTTGAAAAACTTCATTCATTTCTCTATTGGTATTATTCTCAACATGATAAACAAATAGTCTTGGTAGATAAAAGAGACCAGCAAACCAAGAAACAAAAGAAATAATATGAAGTACTTTTAAAGTTTCATACATTGGCTAACTCCATTTTGCCTCTGGAGGCATTGACATTAGTATGGCATCTATATTGCCCCCTGTTTTTAAACCAAACAAAGTTCCCCGGTCATATAATAAATTAAATTCCACATATCGAGATCTTTTTAGAGATAAGGCTCTTAAATCATCTTCGGTGTAATCAAGATCTTTCTTTCGATTGACGTTATCAATAATAAAGTTAATAAAATACTGGCCTATATCTCTTATAAAAAATAAATCTTTTTCAAAATTATTACTGATATAGTCAAAGAAAACACCCCCAATACCTCTCGGTTCTTTTCGATGTTTTAAATAAAAGTATTCATCACACTGTTTTTTAAATTGCTCGTAATATTCTTTGTTGTGAGGATCACAAGTTCTTTTTAAGCCTTCATGAAAATTTTCAGTTTCTTTTTCTTCCGGAATAGCAGGGGTTAAGTCACAACCTCCTCCAAACCATTGTTTACCTTTGGTGGTAATATAGCGAGTGTTAAAATGAGCAGCAGCAATTTTAGGGTTTTTCATGTGAGCCACGACAGATATGCCACTAGCCCAAAAACTAGGATCCTCCTCAGTTCCGGGCATACTGCCTCTAAATTCTTCACTAAACTCTCCATGCACTGTGGAGATATTCACGCCAACTTTTTCAAAGATGTCACCCTTTAGAATAGACATTAAACCACCCCCACCACCAGGTCTTTGCCATTCCTTTTCTTGAAAAGTTGAACCATCAACTTTTTGGATAGCCCCGACCATTAGATTGCGCAGTTCTTTAAACCATTTTTCAGCTTGTTGTTGTTGATTTTGTATTTGATCGTTCATACCCATCCATGCAATTCGTTTTCTAGCAACGAAGTCAGGAGGAGTATATGATCTTCTCGATCATTAAGACAGGGGATATATCCAAATTTTTTCCCCCCATTATCCATAAAAATTTCACGATTTTCTTCATTGAGTTCTTCAATAGTCTCTAAACAGTCTGAAGAAAATGCAGGACTAATAACGTGGATATCATCAGTTCCCTCTTTAGCTAACCGTTCAATTGTTTTGTCAGTATAGGGCTGAAGCCATTCTGCGGGACCAAATCTTGATTGGAAAGTGGTCATGTAACTATCTTCTGGTAAGTTCATGGACTCTGCAACGAGTCGAGTTGTTTTTCTACAGAAGCAATGATACGGATCACCTTTATCTAAATATTTTTTGGGAATACCATGATAACTAAATAACAGTTTTTTGGGTTTATCATTTTTACTCCAAAATTCTTCAATACTATTTTTTAAGGCTTGAATATAAAGAGGCTGGTCGAAGTAGCTTCCAATAAATCTTAAAGAAGGCACCCATCGCCATTGTTGAAGTTCAGCAGCAACGGCATCAAAAGTTGAACCAGTTGTTGCTGCGCAATATTGAGGATAGAGAGGTAATACAATGATACGATCACAATTTTGATTTCGTAAATTATTTAATCCTTCAGCAATACTCGGATTGCCGTATCTCATTCCTATATCAAAAACAAGATTAGGATATTTTTTTTCTAATTTTTCTTTAACGAGGTTTTTTTGTTTTCTTGTATAAAGCAATAAAGGCGATCCATCATCAGTCCAAACGGATTGATAGGCTTTCGCTGATTTAGCGGGTCGGGTACGAAGAACGATCCCATTTAAAATCAACCACCAAATAGCTTTGGGTGTTTCAATGACTCTGCCATCACTTAGAAATTGTCGAAGGTAGGTTCTGAGTGACGGTGGTGTGGGTTCGTCTGGTGTTCCTAAGTTAGTCAGGAGGATACCCGTCTTCAGACCAGATCCATGAATATAAAGTTCATTGCCTTTGAAGTTTGCCATTGAAAAAAAGTACGTTTTTTAGGCTAATTTAGTTCTTATTTGGTCAATAAAAAGGTGAATATTAGTCTCAGGTGTGATCTTTTGTACTCCATGATCTAAACTTGCAATCCACCCAGCCCGCTGACGGACATCATACGATCGACATAAGTCGATGTATTCTTCGAGAGCGGAAAGAAAATCAGATTTTTCTGAAATAGTTAAAAGATCATTAGAAAAATTTCCTTGAAGAGATAAGTGGGTTTGAGGAAGCTCGTGGAAAATATTATGCTGAGTTCCTAAAACCGTTAATTGCAAATTTGATATTTTTTTAAGAAGTTCAAATTTATTAGCAGATATATTTTTAGTAAAGTAACCAATCTGGTTGGGGTATTGATTAGCTATTTGTCTAATAAAAGGAAGGCAAAAGTCCTCAAATTCTTGATCAGTCAACTGATTGGCTTCTGTATCAAAAATCATCAATAAGTCGATATCATTTTGAAATTGAATAGAGATATTCTTTTCAATGAGTTTTTGTAAAACGGGAAGCGCTTGGTTAAACAAATTATCTGCAATGGGATTATTGCGAATAGCAAAATGATACAGTGTAATGGGACCTCCCGTAAACCCAATCAGAGATTTATTTGGTGGAAGAGAAGAGCGAATATTTTGAAGTGCTTGATGTTGAAATTGAATATATTCCTCAAAGGCAGAAATTTGCATTTGATCTAACATGGATTTGGTTAAATTTTTTTCAAATATCGGACCAGGACTAAAGGATAATTCCATCCCCAAAAAATCTAGAGGAAAGAGAATGTCGCTAAATAAAATTGCTGCATCAAAATCGAACTCTTGAATAGGGCCCAATGTAACCTCACAAGCAAGATCAGGTTCACGACAAAGTTGTTCAAAGGTATATTTTTGTTTAAGTAGTTGATAGTGACTGTGATACCGACCAGCTTGGCGCATCATCCATATAGGGGGGATAGCCTGTTCTTTTCTCTGTAAAGCATTATGGAAAGAATGATTATAGATAGGAGACAATATCTCTGGCTCCGTATGTGATTATGTAATCTGCTCTGGCTCGACTAAAGACTTTTAGTGTCTCCATTAACAAATCAGGGTATTTACCTAACCCTTGGGAGTCTAATAACTGTAAGCTAGCAAATTCACCACTCACTTGATAAGCGCCTGTGGGAAGAAGTGTTTCAGCTTTAATATCTTGAATTAAATCGATGGAAGTCATCCCTGGTTTTACCATTAGATAATTAGCTCCTTGAGCCGCATTGATAATGGAGCTTTGAATGGCTTTTGTGCGATCGCTTACGGGGAGTTGGTAAGAAGATCGATCGTATCCTTTTGGGGTAGAATTAGCAGCCTCTCGAAAAGGGCCATAAAACCCACTTTTGAACTTAGTCGAATAACTCATAATTTGTGCAGAATTAAATTCATTCTCACTAAATACTTTTCTTAAATATTGTGTGGTATTTTTCATCATATCGCTGGGGGCAATGATGTCAGCACCAGCTTCTAGATACGTATTAGCAGCTAGACCTAAGGCATAATGAGTTTGAGGTAAATTAATTTTTTTTTGATGAGAGATCCCACAATGACCATCGGGAGTAATGGAACACAGGCAGGTATCAATTAATAATGTGAGATCATTTTTAAAATTATTTTTTAAGGATCGAATAACTTCATAGTGAAAACTAAAATCTTCAGGTAGTTTTTGTTTTTCTTTTGGGACTATAAATAAAAGAAAATTTCGAATACCTTTTTTTATATCTTTTTCTACAGCTCGAAGAATAGTATTTTGAGACCAACTAAAGTTTTCTCCTAAGCCTTTAATTTTTTTAGGTGATTTAAGCCTTTGATCAACAAACATGGGTTGAATTAACATTTGTTTAGAGATTGTATTTGTTTTTCTAATTGGAAAAAAAGTTTTCATTTTAGTTCATATTTTTTAAAGTCTTCATAGCTAAGATATATATTTAATTGTTCTTTAGGAATAATTCTAGAGATTTCTAAATAAGTATTTCCAGGACCGCAGGCATTCTTTTTATTTAAGATGTCTGGGCGAAGTTGAATAGCCAATTTAAAGGCTGAATAACTCATCCAATAAAAACTTTCCGCAAGAAAAAGATTGTCAATGGTCTGCTCATTCAAGGAGGGAACTAATTGATAATGGGCAAGAGGTTGGAAAGAAGTAGATATCGTATTTTTTTTATAAGTCAGTTTAATTGGTTTTAATTTAGATTGGATATAATGGCTTTCAATCGGTCGATATTTTTCCCCAAAACCATCAAAACTATAGTTGACCTTGACTCCAGTTTGATTGAATTTTCGCCAACTCGTAACCCCAGCAGTGCCCAAAAATCCAGCTTTAGAAATCTTAGATTTAGGTAAATATTCTGTTCTAGTGGCAAGAACATGTTTATCAGAGAGGTCTTTGTTGAGAGGGAAGGGTTCTCGATTAAACATTTTATAGCTTTTAAGATTAGCCGGGAAAATATGTTTTACCTTTTTGGTTTTAGGTTTTGATAAATATTTTCGTTCATGAAAATACTTTTTGGTATGTTCATCTTTACCCCGAGCAAAAAGAATTTGCTGATCAAAAAAACTTTCAACCGTTACACCAATATCTAAAGCACAGCCTCCACCCCATCGCGATAAAAATTTTCTTTCTACCTGAGCTTGTTGAAAAGATTGTGAGTCATTGATTGATTGTAAAATTTTATCTAATTTTTTATTGTTAGTTGAGTACTCTATCGCAATACATCCTTGTGCTGCAGCTGCTGGAAAATTGGATAAAGGGAGAATGAAATATTCAAACTGATCAAAATATTTTTTAAATTTTTGAAATTCTTGATTATTGATTTTCTGTCCATACTGAAAAACACGATCAATTGCAGCTTTTGCCATAAAAACTCCATCATGTTTGGTTGACAGAATTATTTTTTCTAATCGAGTGGTGATATTTCCACGAATGCTATTCGATTTAAATTTTTTATTTGGCAAAAACTCAACCAAATGACGAAGGTAAAACTTTCTCCTAGGTGAGGATGTGGCGATTGTAAGAGATGATTTGCGAATTGATTTTTTTTTGACCAATAAAACATCTCGTGGATCGTCTCGATTAAGACAGATAAATTTAGATTTTTTTGAATGTTTGACAGGTAGGTCTTTAAAAGAGTGAACAACTAAATCAGCCTTATTTAAATGAAGTTGACGACTGAGTGAATTTGTAAAAACACCAAAACCATGTTTTTCCCATGACTTTGATGAAGTATCGGTATCTCCAACAGACTCGGTATATTGAATAGAGATGGAACCTTTAAAAATAGTTTTAATTTTTTTAATGGCCAAATAAGTTTGAATTTGAGCAAGAAAGCTGGATCGAGATAAGACTTTAATTTCTTTCATTTAAACCAAATTATAGAGTATACGTACTTTACTTAACTCTTTTAGATAAAAATATGGAAATTGGAATAGATAGTTTTGCCGGTTTACGAGAAGGAGAGCATGATGGCGCTGCCGCGATTAATGAACTTCTTGAGCGTATTCAATATGCGGATCAAGTAGGATTGCACACTTTTGGTATTGGAGAACATCATCGACAAGAGTTTCTCGACTCTTCTCCATTTAATATTCTCTCAGCAGCTGCGGCCAAAACCGAAAAAATTAAGTTGATTAGTGCAGTGACCGTTTTAAGTGCTTCAGATCCCGTTCGAACTTTTCAAAGCTTATCTACTCTGGATTTAATTTCTAAGGGAAGGGCTGAAATGGTAGCAGGCCGTGGTTCATTCTCAGAGGCATTTCCTTTATTTGGTTTTGATTTTAAAGATTATGACGATCTCTTTATTGAGAAATTAGATCTTTTACTGCAAATTCGTGCAAATGAATTTGTTAATTGGTCAGGAAAATTTCGACCCGCTATTAATAATTTACCTATTTACCCCCGTCCCATTCAAGATCCGCTTCCTATATGGTTGGGCGTCGGAGGAACTCCTCAATCTTTTGCTAGAGCGGGAATTTTAGGTTTACCATTAATGGTGGCAATTATTGGAGGGAATACCCATCGCTTTAAACCTTTGGTAGATATTTACCGAGAAGCTTGGAAGCAAGCAGGCCATCCTCCTGAAAAAATGCAAGTCGGACTACACTCCTTAGGTTTTGTCGGAAAAACCATGGAAGAGGCCATTGATCTCTATTACGAAGGCTATGCCAAAATGTTTACTAAAATTGGTCGAGAGCGTGGTTGGGGACCGGTAACCCGAGAACAATTTGACCAACAAACAGGACCTCTGGGAGCTATAGTCTTAGGAAGCCCTGAGCAAGTTGCAGAGAAAATACTAAGACATAGTGAGGCACTGGGCGGTATTACCCGATTCCAATTTCAAATGGATATAGCTGATATCACTCATCAAAAACTCCTTAATTCTATTGAATTAATTGGAAAAGAAGTCATTCCTTTAGTTAACAAATAGATAGAAAAGTCATTATTTTGATCTTTATGCGTCTAATTTTCTATTTCTTTTAGAACGGAAGCTTCATATTTTATTATTGTGAAAACTCATAACTGGAAAACAAATTATTCTAGCACTCTTCAATCTGAAATAGATAAAATTAAAGAAGAGGGTCATTATCGAATTTTTAATAACATCGAGCGTAAAGCTGGACAGTTTCCTAAAGCCACACGACACCATAATGGTTCAACCGAAGAAATTGATGTTTGGTGTTCGAATGACTATTTAGGAATGAGTCAAAACAGCTTTGTAATTGATGCCATGAAACAGGCAGCGGAAAAACTAGGTGCAGGAAGTGGAGGAACGAGAAATATTTCGGGTACCACTAATTTTCATATTCAATTAGAAAAAGAAATTGCCGCTCTTCATCAAAAAGAAAGAGCGCTTGCCTTTAACTCCGGTTACAGTGCCAATGAGTCCGCACTTAAATCAATTATTTCTGCTTTTGATAACTGTTTAGTTTTAAGTGACGAGTTAAATCATGCATCCTTAATTGAAGGAATTCGTGCAAGTAAAAAAGAAAAAGCCATCTTTCGTCATAATGATGTTAAGCACCTAAAGGATATTTTAAAGGGAGTAGAATTTTCTCGTCCTAAGATCATTGTCTTAGAGTCAGTGTACTCCATGGAAGCAGACTTCGCCCCTTTAGAAGATGTTATTGAAGTGGCTCAAGATAATGGCGCATTAATTTACTTAGATGAAGTTCATGCAGTGGGTTTATATGGCCCGAATGCTGCAGGCGTAGCGGAAGAAAAAGGTGTAGCGGAACACATTGATATTATCAATGGTACTTTGGCTAAAGCTTTTGGATTAGCCGGAGGCTATATTGCGTCTTCCAATACGATTATCGATTTTGTTAGAAGCTTCTCTAAAGGATTTATTTTTACAACATCAATGTGCCCAGCAGTAGCTGCCGGTAGCCTAGAAAGCATCCAGCAAGTCAAAAAAAACAATGATGTTCGTGAAGTATTTTTTGAAAATGTAAATTATGTTAAATCTCAATTGCGCGCAGCGGGAATTCCTTTTTTAGACTCTGGATCGCACATCATTCCTGTTTTAATTGGTGATAGTAAATTATGTAAGCAAATCAGTGATTATTTGCTCGATGAACATCAAGTCTATGTTCAGCCCATTAATTATCCTACAGTTCCTAAAGGAACAGAGCGTATCCGTATTACTCCAACTCCTTGCCATTCTGAAGAGGCCACTGAAAAATTTGTGGAAGCATTAAAGGATGCTTGGATAAAGTTTATGCCATTGTTATCTAAGTTTGAAAATGACTTTGCTCGCAAAGTAAAATCTCTATAAAATACATTCTATTTTTATTATGAAAAACGTTTCAGTGATTGCTTTTTATAGTTTTTTTAGAATAGATGATCTGGAATTGATTGAAAAAAATATACAAACATTTTTCCAACCGATGGAAATTAAGGGAACTATTTTAATTGGCCCTGAGGGGCTTAATGGCACGATTGCTATTCCTTTTTTAGAGGAAAAAAAAACAAAAGATTATTTGGAGGAACTGGGAGTTCAGCCCTTAAATATTAAAGTATCTAAATTTGATGGAAAAAGAGTCTTTAATCGATTTAAAACAAAAATAAAAAAAGAAATTGTCACTTCAGATTTTGATTTAAGTATTGAAGAAATTGAACAAGGACAATTCATTGATCCAAAAAAATGGGATGAATTTATCAATCAAGATGATGTTGAGATTATCGATACACGAAACGACTATGAGTTTAAAGTAGGTCATTTTCAAAAAGCAACTAATCCGGATATCAAAACTTTTCGAGAGTTCAAAAAATATATAGAAGATCGGAAATCAGAGCTGCAAAATAAAAAAGTAGCTATTTATTGCACAGGAGGTATTCGTTGCGAGAAGGCAGGGCCTTTGATGCAAAAGTACGGGATTGATACCTACCAACTTAAAGGGGGTATCTTAAAATATTTTGAAGAGACTCCAGCTTCCAAGTGGGACGGAGAGTGTTTTGTATTTGATTACCGCGTTTCTGTTGATAAAAAACTCCAACCAGGTTCTAATGAGCTTTGTTTTGGTTGTAATATGCCTATAACTCCAGAAGAAAAGCAGTCTCCTCATTATGAAGAGGGCTTTACTTGCCCTTATTGTTATGAGCAATTAACGGAAAAAAAGAGACGCTCATTGGCGGATAAAAGAGAACATTGGAAGCGTATTTTATAAGTTTTTTTGACAAACAATCTTGACCAAATGAGAAATTAGTTTATTTTACGCCAATGGCAAAAAAGTCGACCTATCAACTAAAACAACTTATTCCTGAGGAAAAACCAGAAACAGGAACCAAATATATCGTTCGAAAACCCACTAAGGGAATGAAAGTATCTGATAAATTAAGACAAAGAAAATATGACCCTGTCTTAAAGCAGCACGTTTGGTTTGTTGAAAAGAAAATGCCTCCTCATAGCAAATAATTTTGCTAAAATCTTAATATCGAACATAGAACTCTATACTGGCTTCGTCGTGATTTGCGTCTAGAAGACAACCCATGTCTTTTAGCAATTCAAAAAAGCAAACAACCAGCTTTATTTGTTTATATTTACGACGATATTGAGTCAAAAGCGATTGGTGAGGCAGGCCATTGGTGGCTTCACGAGTCTCTGAAAAAATTAGAATTTTCCTACACTTCAAAATTTAAAGCTCAATTAATTATTAAAAAAGGAAATGCTGATAAAATATTAGATGAGCTAATAAAAAAATACAAAATTACTCATGTATTATGGAATCGACTTTATTCCCCTCCAACAATTCAAAGAGATACGAAGATTAAGCAAGCTCTTCAAAATCAAAATATTGAGGTTGAAACATTCAATGGACATTTACTAAATGAACCATGGGAAGTGCAAAATAATGCAGGTCAATATTTTAAAGTATTTACTCCTTATTGGAGAAAAGCTTTTGAAGTTTATCAATCCAAAAATTACAAAGTTCGTGAATTAAAAGATTTAAAAGTTTTAGATCACAAAGAAAAGACTTCATGGAATTTTTTACCTAACAAAACTTGGTATCAAAAGTTTGATCAATACTGGGTTCCAGGAGAAAAGGCAGCATTAGAAAAAGCAGAAAATTATATTCAAACGGATCTGACTATTTATAAAGAAGCACGGGATCGACCAGATCTGGACTGTACATCCAAACTTTCCCCTCATTTACGATTTGGCGAAATCTCCCCCAGAACAATCGTTTCAAAAATTTTAAATTCTAAAAAAATGTCTTCTTCTGTTTTAACTTATTTATCAGAAATTGGATGGAGAGAATTCTCGTATTCTCTTCTTTACTATTCAAAAAACTTATCAGCCATTCCTCTCAATGAAAAATTTCAAAAATTTCCTTGGAGAAAAAATTCTCAAGATTTTCAATTATGGAAAAATGCAAGAACGGGCATTCCCTTAGTCGATGCGGCTATGAAGCAAATTTATCAAACAGGGTGGATGCATAATCGCCTTCGAATGGTTGTAGGAAGTTTTTTGGTAAAAAATCTTCTTTTAAATTGGACTTTAGGTGAACAATATTTTCAAGAAACTCTTTTGGATTATGACGAAGCGAGTAATGCGGCTGGTTGGCAATGGATTGCAGGTTGTGGGGCTGACGCCTCTCCTTACTTTCGTGTTTTTAATCCTATCTTGCAGTCAGAGCGATTTGATCCCCAAGCTCAATTTATTTTGAAATATTTACCTCAATTACAATCTCTCCAAAAACCCTCATCAATTTTTCAACCTTATTTACAAGAACAAGAATTCAAATCTCTAATCGATCAAAATTTATATTATCCACCGATCGTAGATCTTAAAGACTCTCGCAATCGTGCCTTAGAGGCCTACCAGCAAATTAAGTAAGGGAATGAAAAAAAAATTAGCCATTATTGGATCAGGAATAGCAGGACTGTCTTCTGCCTATTTTTTGCAAAATGAATTCGATGTGACAGTATTTGAGAAAAATGATTATCTCGGAGGCCATGCCAATACGCGTATAGTGCGAGACTCTCAAGGTAAAGCAATTCCTATTGATACAGGCTTTATTGTTTATAACGAACTTACTTATCCTAATCTTACAAAATTATTTGATCAATTGAGGGTCCCGATTGCAGAAAGTGATATGTCTTTTAGTTTTTACAATCCTAGTAGTCAATTTGAATATGGAGGTGGGGGTTTAAAAGCTTTGTTTGCTGATCCCCGCAATTTGATCAATAAGAGATTTTATAAAATGATCAAGGACATCATCAAGTTTTACAAAACCTTTCAAAAAGGAAAAGCTGACCCAAAAATTTCTTTACGACAATATTTAGATAAAAACAATTATTCCAAAGAATTTATTGATTTTCACTTCATTCCCTTAATCTCGAGTATTTGGTCAACCCCAGATCAAAATTCATTGGATCAGCCTTTATCCAGTATTGTCAGTTTTTTTCAAAATCATAAACTTTTTAATTTTCTCAATCGCCCTCAATGGAAAACAGTGCAGGGGGGTTCTCAAAATTATATTCAATGCTTGATCAAAGCTTCCCATTTCCAAGTGCAATTATCCTCCCAAATTAAATCCATTTATCGAAACCCTCAAATTCAAATCCAAACTCAAAAAGAAACTCTTTCTTTTGATTATTTGATATTTGCTTGCTCTCCTAAGATGTTTTTACCAGTGCTCATGGACAAAACGGCCGAAGAAATCAAGCTATTATCAACTTTTCAATTTCAACCTAACCTCACGCAGCTTCATCAAAACCCTTCTTTGATGCCGCCCCATCGAGCGGCTTGGTCGAGTTGGAATTTTCATACTAACGAACATCAATTGTGTACGCTCACCTATTGGATGAATCGATTGCAACCACTGGCTACCCCAGACCAATTTTTTGTCTCTTTAAATCAACAAAAACTAAACCCTTTATATCAAACTATCTATGAGCATCCCATTTTTTCTATGACAACACTACAAGCTCAAAAAGATATTAGTCGTCTTCAAGGTTATCAAAAAACTTTTTATGCAGGAAGTTATTTAGGCTATGGTTTTCATGAAGACGGAGTTCAATCTGCTTTAAAAATATGTCAACAATTACAAATTTCACCTAAAGGATTTTCTAATCCGGACACCTCTCGAATATTATGGAATTAACCCCTAATCATAGTATTGGCCAAGGCCGGATTATTCATAAAAGAACCCGCGATACTCAAAACTCTTTCAAATACAAAGCTCCTTATCTAAGCCTTAATTTAAACGACCCCAATTCATTGCCGTGGTATCTTTCTTGGAATAAATTTAATTGCTTATCAATCTTTTATCGTCAACATGGATATCGTCAAAAAAAAACTTCTTTATTACAGTTTGCGACCGATTTGGCAAAAAAATATCAAATTGATTTTCATCAAGTAAACTTCATTACAATTCCCTCTTTTTTAGGGTACTCGTTTAACCCGATTAGTTTTTATTTGTATTTAGATCGTCGCAATCAATTAGTCTCTATTTTATATGAGGTCAAAAATACATTTGGCGATCAAGTGCATTATCTCTCTTTAAAAGATTTCGAGCAGAAACAATTTAAAAAGAATATGTATGTATCACCTTTCATCGAAATGGATTGCACCTATAAGATCACAGTCAAAATTCCTGAACCGCATCGCTTTCAATGCTTTATCAATCAATACAACAAAGAGGAAAATCAGATCTTTTACGCTTCTATTGATTTGCCTTTAACTCCATTAACAAGCGCTAAGGGTTTTATCTTTTTTCTCACTAATATTTTTGGAAGTTTAAAGGCAATTGCCCTTATTCATGTTCAAGCGCTAAAGCTTTTTTTAAAAAAAAGCCACTTCTTTAAATATTCCCAACGTATCAAAGATAAACTATACTTAGATTAATTTTGGAGGATTAAGGAATTGGTTATTGACCGCTATATACGACAGGTTTGCTCAAAAATTGTCTATGGAACTCTTCATTTAGACGTTAAAGGAAAAAAGTATTATTTCCAAGGAAGTCAAGAGGGGCCATCGGTTCGGTTGACCGTTCACAAACTCAGTATGATATGGGATCTATATTTTCGGGGATCTGTGGGATTAGGTGAAGCTTACATCAAACAGAAGTTTGAAGCAGATGATTTGAGTAAATTTTTAGAATTTGGAGCCATGAATGAACAGGCCTTTGGGTGCGAAATGAGTGGATCTCGACTATATCGATTTCTCTCTCGACCTTATGCGCAGCAAACCGAAAACTCAGTCAAACAAAGTAAGAAAAACATTCATGCTCATTATGATTTGGGCAACAAATTTTATGAAGAATGGCTCGATGATACCTTAACGTATTCTTCGGGATATTTTAAAACAGGCCAAGAAAGTCTGAGCCAAGCTCAAGAAAACAAATTTGCAAGTTTGATTAAAGGCAACGAGCCTCAACCAGGAGATCATATTTTAGAAATTGGATCTGGATGGGGGAGTTTTGCATTTTATTTATTATCCAAGTTTCCAAATATAAAAGTTGATACCTTAACAATTTCCCAAGAACAATTCAGTTTCGTACAGGCTAAAATCCAAGAATTAGGATTGCAGGATCGAATGACAGTTATCTATCGAGATTATCGAGAGCACCAAGGTCAATATTCTAGAATTTACTCTATAGAAATGTTTGAAGCCGTGGGTATCCAATATTGGCAAACGTATTTTGATAAAGTCAAAGAATTACTTATACCAAAAGGAATTTTTTCCATGCAAACCATCGTAATCTTTGATGGCTTTTTCGAGCGATATGCCGAAAAAATAGATTTTATCCAGAAGTATATATTTCCGGGAGGAATGTTGCCGAGTCCTCAAAAACTTCAACAAATCGCTCAAGAAAATAAATTAGGATATTTTGTTAAAAACCAAATGGCGGATAGTTATCATCAAACCCTTGAATTATGGCGAAAAAACTTTAATAAAAAATGGCAAAGGATTAAGAATTTGGGTTATTCGGATGAATTTAAGCGGATGTGGAACTTTTACTTATCTTATTGTTCTGGTGGTTTTAAGGCTAAAACCATAGATGTATATCAAATCGATTTTACTAAAAATAATTAATTACCCCTCTCTAAGCTCAGTCTTTAAATTATTTTTTTGTAATTTTTGATCTCGTTTTTTAGGCTTTTTCTTAAACTCATCTATAAATTGAGAAAGTATAATAAGTATTTATTTTCTTTTGCCCCTCAGAAACTCACTCGGTAGCATTACTAAAAGTAAAGAGATCTAGTTTAAAAGGAATGCGTAGGTAGTGTTAGTGCATGTTTAAAAAAAGCTTATTACTGGGGTTTTTGTTTTTAATCATCACAG
>VTPN01000009.1 GCA_008638215.1 Pelagibacteraceae bacterium | reverse complement strand
CCTAAAAATTGTTAAAAATTTTGAAAATTTGATAAATAAATATCTTTAATAAATATAGTAAAAACAGATATATAAACCAAATATTTAATAAATAATTTAATATATATTAAAGAAAATATTTTAAAAAAAATAAATAATTAAAATTATTAGGAAATTAAAGAGTTATTGGGATATAAAAAATTTAAAAGTTACTTGCCTTTGAATATTTTTTTCGTTCATTCGGGTCTAAATATTTTTTTCGTAGTCTCAAATTTAATGGAGTAACTTCTAATAATTCATCAGAATTAATATAAGTCATCATCTCCTCTAATGACATCATTCTGGGAGTTACTAGCGTGACAGCGTCATCAGTCCCAGAAGCTCTGACATTGGTTAATTGTTTTCCTTTTAACACATTAATTTCTAAATCATTATCTCGACTATGTTCTCCTACGACCATACCTTGGTAAACTGGAGTTTGATGTTTGATAAACATAGCTCCTCTATCCTGTAGCTTCCAAATTGCATAAGCAACAGCTTTACCATCTCCTGTGGATATAAGAGCCCCTGCTCTTCTTTCAGTAATTTCGCCTTTAAAAGGTTTGTATGAATGAAAAACTCTATTTATCACACCAGTCCCTCTAGTATCTGTTAAAAACTTACTTTGATAGCCTATGAGGCCTCTTGAAGGGGCAATAAACAATAATCTGGTTTTATCTACTCCAGAGTTTCTCATATCTAACATTTCAGCTTTTCTTTGATTCATTCCATCAATCACAATACTCGAAAATTCCTCATCGACATCGATTGTGACCTCTTCGTATGGTTCACACTTAATTCCATCAATTTCTTTATAAACAACCCTTGGTCTAGAGAGAGTTAACTCAAATCCTTCTCTTCTCATAGTCTCTATCAAAACACCTAGCTGCAATTCCCCTCTTCCACCAATCTCAAAAGAGTCTTTGTTTTCATTTTCAGAAAATGTGATTGCAACATTTGTTTCTGCCTCAGCCATTAAACGATTTCTTATTAATGTAGAGGTAACTTTTTTTCCTTCAGTACCTGCCAACGGGGAGTCATTAACCATTATGTTGATTGACATTGTTGGTGGGTCAATTGGAGTTGATTTAATTGGTGTTTTTACCTCAGGCGAGCAAATAGTATCTGCCACTGATGATATAGAAAGACCAGCAATACAAACAATATCACCGGTATTAACTTCATTTACAGGAATTTTTTTCATTCCTTCAAACTTTAGTAACTTCGAAAGTCTTCCAGTTTCAACTATTTGACCTGAAAGATTTAATGCATGTACACTGTCGTTTATTTTTGCTGAGCCTTGCTCGACTCTTCCCACTAAACATCTTCCTAAGTAAGGATCTGAGTTCAAAAGTGTTGCAAGCATAGCAAAAGGTTTAGAATTATCGACATCAGGAGATGGAACATGAGAAATAACCTGATCTAAAAGCGGTGTAAGATTATTTCTTTCATTATCAAGGTCTGTTACACACCAACCGCTTCTGCCTGAGGCATATAACACCGGAAAATCTAATTGTTCAGAATTAGCATCAAGAGATACAAATAAATCAAAAACTTCATTTAAAACATCATCAGGTCTTGCATCTGATTTATCAATTTTATTAATCACAACGATAGGTCTTAAACCTTGAATTAATGCCTTTCCTAAAACAAACTTTGTTTGGGGCATAGGTCCTTCTGATGAGTCAATTAATAAAATAACTCCATCAACCATTGATAAAACCCTCTCAACTTCTCCCCCAAAGTCAGCATGACCAGGTGTATCAATAATGTTAATTCTAGTATTATTGTAAATAATTGAAGTTGGCTTAGCTAGAATAGTAATACCTCTTTCTTTTTCTAAATCATTAGAGTCCATTACTCTTTCATTAACTTCTTGATTGTCGCGAAAGATTCCGCATTGTTTTAAAAGGTTATCAATTAAGGTAGTTTTACCGTGATCAACGTGTGCAATTATAGCAAGATTCTTGATTGTATTCATTTTGGATAGGTGTCTTATAGAGTAAAATTATTGTTTTAAAAGTTTATTTTTGGCTTCCGTTATTAGATTGGAAAGATAGTTATTTCCATCTTTATCGGGGTGGAATTTTTTCATTAAATTGTAATAAGATTTTCTAATTTCCTCATCATCTGCCCCTTTTTCAAGACCTAGGATTGAGAGCGCCTCCTCTTCAGTCATCGAACCTGAACTTGATGATGATTGAGAGTTTTGAAAAGATTGGTTTATTAGAAGGTTCAGAATATTAAAACCTCGGATATCATATGTTTTTAATTCACTCAATAACTCCTCTACTTGATTTTTAGTTAATTGAGTTAAATTTTTATCTTTGAATTTTCCATCGATTATTTCAATATTTGCATTCCTACTTTGAATGTTAATTTCAATATTCAAATATTTGGTTTTAATTTTTGGTTTGATCTTATTTCCAAAAGAAGATCTTGAAAATAAATTGAATAAACTCAATAAAGATGAAATCCTTCTAAAAAATAAAAGTGCGGGCGCCAATGCAACTGGTAAGAAATTAAGTTTTCCAGAAAAAATTAATAATAAACTAATTGCAACAATAAAAAAAATTATAAAATATTTTTTATATTCTGTAGATATCTTATTTCCAAAAAAAAAATAAATACATAAAATTATAATAGAAACAAAAATTAAAATTTTGATCATCTAAGATTTATTTTCAATTGTTTTATTCTTTGTTCTCTACCACAGCTATACTTATAATAATTATATCTAATAGAATTTTTTTTATAATAATCTTGATGATAGTCTTCGGCTAAATAAAAGTTTTTAAAAGGCAAAATTAGAGTTTGTACTTTTTGATTATGATTATTTTCAATTTTTAAAATGTAGTCATTTATAATTTTTTTTAAATTTTCATCACTTGTAAAAAATGCACTTTTATAAGAATATCCTCGATCACAAAATTGACCACCTTCATCAAAAGGATCTATATTTAAAAAAAGCAGCTTTACTAATTGTTCTTCATTAACTAATGAACTGTCATAATTTATTTCTACAGCCTCAATATGACCTGTATTACCTAAAACAACTTCTTGATAGGTTGGGTTTTCAACATGACCACCAGAGTAGCCAGAATAAACACTCAATACTCCTTCTACTTTTTCATAAACTTCTTCAACACACCAAAAACATCCACCTGCTACATACATACTTTTTATGCTTGCTTGGGCATTAATAGACAAAAGGGAGAAAATAATTATCGAAAAATACTTCATATTTGATTTATAAACTCATCTCTGAGGCTAAGTGTAATCTGACCAGGTTTTCCATTTGAAATCTTATGTTTATCAACTTTTACAATGGGCATTACAAAGTTAGTGGCGCTAGTCATAAAAACCTCATCCGCTTTTAATAATGCTTTGATGGAAAATTTCTTTTCTTCAAATTTCAATTTTTTGTTCTTCACTATACTTATCAGTTTGTGACGAGTGCATCCTTTAAGAATTCGATAATTTAAGGGGTGAGTAATACATTTATTGTTTTTTATAATCCAGATACTAGATGAATTCCCTTCTGTGATATAACTTCTTTCATCATAAAGAATTGCTTCATGATTTTTCTTTTCTTTTGCATAGTTAGCCGCCATTGAATTACCCAATAAAGAAATACTTTTGATATCTGAACGTAGCCATCGAATATCAGGATAAAGAGATGTAGACACCCCCCTTTTTGCATTTGAATTAATTTTTTTAAAATCTTTTGGAATACTATAAATAATTATGTTGGGCTTTAATCCATTTGGATATTTGTGGTCTCTTGGATGTTGGTTTCCTCTTGTTATTTGAATGTAAATAATTCCATTATTAAAATTATTTAATCTTTTTATTTTTTTTGAGATATTTTCAATTTGATTTAACTTTAAATTAATTTTAATCTTCAATTTATTGAGTGATGTCATAAGCCTTTTTAAATGAAGGTCCATATCAACAAATTTATTTTCATAAACTGCAATTACTTCATATACACCGTCAGAGAATTGAAAACCCCTATCAGTAATACTAACATTAGTCTTTGAAATATCTTGATAGGTTCCGTTAATATAACAAGTTGTCATGTGAATATCTTTTTAAGTATACTAATATCATGAATCTAAAAAGACGAGATTTTATTAAAAAATTTTCCTGTGCTTGTTGCGCCCCCTTTTTCTTGTCGTCATGTACGGAAGTGGCTATTACTAATCGAAAGCAATTTTCATTTGTTTCAGAGGAATCTATTAATAAACAAGCAAAACAAGCTTACGACTCTATAAAAAAAACTGAAAACATCATCAGATCAGGTAGTCAAGTAAGTATGCTAAATGAGGTAGGTAAAAAGGTAACTACTTCAGTCGAGAGTTACTTCAATGAAATGGGTCAATTCGAAACTCTCAAAAATTATGAATGGGAATATATTCTCATTGATGATCCCGATACTCTAAATGCTTGGTGTATGCCTGGAGGTAAAATAGCTTTTTACACTGGTATTCTTGATATTACTGAAAACGAGGATGGAATGGCTTCCGTTATGGGGCATGAAATCGCTCATGCTGTCGCAAAACATAGCCTTGAAAGAGCAAGTCAAACATTAGCTTTAAAAGTTGGAACAACTATTTTGGATATTGCCCTTGAAGGTGCTCTTTCAAGTAGTTCTGCTGATGATTATTTGGTGAATCTTGGCCTTACCCTACCCTTCAATAGACTCCAAGAGTCCGAAGCTGATTATTTAGGCTTATCCTTTATGACTATGGCTCAATACGACAACCATGAGGCATATAGAGTGTGGGAGAGAATGCAAAAAGCTCAAGAAGGCAAGTCCCCCCCTGAATTCTTATCTACTCATCCGTCACCCAAAAATCGCATTGAAAAAATTAAGAATTGGATACCTGAGGTAAATTTACGCTTCTCTTAATTTACTCAGATAATTCTTCATATTTATGATAATATTAAAAAATGCCTACAGCTAAGAAAAAAGTCGATAAAAATAAATCTACTAAAATAAATAAAAATAGTGAAATCAAAGCTTTAGAAAAAAAAATTGATATACTTTATAATAGGTTAGATGCTCACATCAATAAAATTGATAACGTCTATGCTAGGCTGGAATCAAATTTTTCAGGAATAGAAAAACTACTTTCGTTTTTTAGACTTAAAAAATAATTAAACAATATCAGCTAACAATTCATTATCTGAACCACCAAACAAATTAATAAATTCACCAGCAAACCATTTCTTTACATCTTGAAGGGTTAAAATTAATGGATTTCGTTGATGTATGTGTTGAATATGAGGAGCGCTTCTCTTTGTTAAAATAGAAAATGAAAACTTCTCGTTAAAAATAGAATAAATACCAGCAAAAAAACATAAATTTTGATTTGAATATACTTTGTATTTTTCTTTATTTGAGTCAGTAGTTTTCCACTCAAAATAACAGT
The DNA here is from genome assembly GCA_008638215.1 of Pelagibacteraceae bacterium. Classification (GTDB taxonomy): domain Bacteria; phylum Pseudomonadota; class Alphaproteobacteria; order HIMB59; family HIMB59; genus HIMB59. The sequence continues at coordinate 26,042 of VTPN01000009.1, read as the reverse complement.
TAAAAGGTATTAGACACCTTGATGTTTTAATTAGATTATTGCTAAATGATTTTTCAAAAACTGTTTCTGAGCGAACATTAAATAATAATTTTCCTTTAGGTAACCAATCGTATTCAAAACCCCATTTAGCAAATTCAAAAATATACTCATCTTGTCTTTTAAAAATTATAGGATTGAAAGTTGATGGAGCAATATCACCGTTTACATAATCAAAAACTTTTGGATATTTCTCTATAGTTTCTTTTTTAAAACTTGTCTTTGAAGAAGGTAAATTGAGTGAATATCTCCCACACACAAAATTATATTTTTCTATAATTTAAATAATTTGAGATATCAAAATCACTATGCCCTTTTCTTAGATTAAGAAAACTCATGTAACTATCTCTAATTTTAATTCCTAAATCATTGTCAGCATATTCATCAATAACTGAATTAACATTTTTACTGGCTTGGACAACTATATCATTAGGGACTTTTTTAAATTTAACTTCTAAAGATTTTAATTTTTCAATAGCTTTAACTTCTTTAAACATAAAATCAGATAACATTTCTTGATTTTCAGATTGACACGCAAACTCAATTACATCTTTGGTGTAATTATCAAATGAATTCCATTTATCTAAGTTCATTCCCAAGGATATAGAAACAGTTGGTTTCTTAAAATCAGGATAGTAACAGTAATCAGTAACTTTATAAAATCCAAAAGCTAAATCCATCACAGGGTTAGACCAGTCAGATGCATCTATAGCCCCACTTGCCAGAGCTTGTAGTATCTCCCCCCCAGGGATATTGACTGGGGTAGCGCCCATGGTTTTTAAAAGATCTCCACCAAAACCTGGACTTCTTATTTTAATTTTAGATAGGTCGCTAACACTATTAATTTCTTTTTTAAACCAACCAAACAATGTAGCGCCCGTGTTTCCCACTAAAAAATGCTTAAGTTTAAAGTTAGAACCCAACTCATCCCACAATTCCTGACCGTCAGATTGATAAATCCAAGAATTAAATTCCTCTGCCGTCATTCCAAAAGGAACTGATGCAAAAAATGGATAAGCCCTACTCTTGCCACCCCAATAAAACTCAGCAGAATGATATAAATCTGCCGTGCCAGAGGAGACTGTATCAAAAACTTCAAATGGAGGAACTAATTCTCCTGCGGAGTAAACTCTCACTTTAATTTGATTGTTAGATAATTTTTCAATTCTTTGAGCAAGACGATTTGCTCCTAAGCCAATTCCGGGTAAATTCTTTGGCCATGAGGTAACCATAGTTAGTTCTTTAATAGTATTTGCATTGACATTAAAAGGTGCAATAGCAGCTGCACCAATGATAGGCAAAGAGGCTTTTTTAATAAAACTTCGTCTATTGATTTTTTTTTTCATATATATTAGTTATCTTAACCATCATTTATGAAATTTGAAGCCGAAAGTTTTTTAAGCCATTTAGGTAGTAAAAATTTAGAATATAAGTTATTTGAACATGAGGCATTTTTCACTGTTCAAGAATCCAGCAAGTTAAAAACTGATCTGGATATGCATGGAGCTCATACTAAGAACCTTTTCTTAAGAGATAAAAAAAGAAATTTTTTTTTAATTTCTTGTCTAGATACACAAGAAGTAGATTTAAAAGAAATTAAAAATTATATATCTGCCCAAGGAAATCTCTCATTTGGTAGCCCAGAATACCTTGATCAAAAACTTGGTGTCAGGCCTGGTTCTGTTAGTCCCTACTCTTTGATCAATAATAATGACAAAGATGTTAATTTTTATCTTGATAAAGATATTCTTGATTTTGATCTATGTAATTTCCATCCGCTGATTAATACAAAAACGATTCAAATGAAAACAGATGACTGTATCAATTTTTTAAAATCATTAGCGAAAGTAAATATTATTAACTTTAAAACGAAAGAGGTTACTAGTCTCTAAAGTTTTGATATTGAAGTGGTATTTTTAAATCACTTTGATTGAGTAGTTCCATCATTGATTGAAGGTCATCTCTTTTTTTACCAGTAATTCTAACTTCATCTCCATTGATGGAAGCTTGGACTTTCATTTTCGATGATTTGACTAAAGTAGTAATCTTTTTAGCATCTTCTTTAGAAATTCCATTAAGTATTTCAATCATTTGTCTAATTCGATTCCCGGAGGCATTTTCAGTGGATTTAATATGAATGAATTTAGGATCAATCTTACGACGAACAATATTATTTTTTAAAATCTCATTAAATTGATTTAGCTTTGTGTTGTCGGTTGTTTCGATTGTAATAGAGTAATCTGAACGCTCTATAGTTGAATTAGTATTCTTAAAATCAAATCGATTATCAACTTCTCTTTTTGTATTATTAATGGCATTATCAATTTCCTGCAGATCAGGCGATGAGACAACATCAAAAGAAGGCATAATTGAATTCTACAGTATTTTTATTTATTGCAACACTATTATGTTGGGGTCCTACATGGTATGTGATTAAATTCCAACTTGGCATTGTTGATCCTATGGTCTCAGTTTTTTATCGATTTTTTCTAGCATCACTCATACTGCTACTAGCTTGTGTTATTAAAAAACTACCACTCAAATTTTCATTTAAGGAACATTTTTACATCGCCGTTCTTGGTATTCTTTTATTCAATATAAATTATGTAATTTTCTATATGTCTACTCAATACCTTATTAGTGGGTTTGTTGCTCTTTGTTTTTCTTCAATTTTATTTATGAATGTAATAAACAATATAATCTTTCATCGGAAATCTCCAAAAATTATGACTATTATAGGTGGAGTTATTGGAACATTCGGTTTAATTGTCATTTTCTTTGATGAGTTAATTTCTTTTGAATTATCTAGCAAAACTAGCTATGGAATATTTTTAGGAATAATTGCAACATATTTTGCTTCACTTGGAAATTTAGTTTCAGCTCATACATCAAAAATAAATTTAAATGTTATTTCTGTTACAGGGTATGGAATGCTTTATGGATCGTTAAGTTTATTTGTTTACCTTTTATTTATAGGCACACCCTTTTCTTATGAATTTACATTATCCTATAGTGTTTCTTTATTATATTTATCAGTGTTTGGAAGTGTCTTTGGATTTAGCCTATATTTAAGTTTGATTAAAAAAATTGGCGCCAATGAAGCTGCTTATGTAGCGATAATCATGCCTTTAATTGCCCTCGGGGTTTCAACTATCTTTGAAAATTTAGTTTGGACTATGAGCTTATTTATGGGGGCTGCGCTAATAATTTTAGGAAATTTTCTTATTTTAAAAAGATAAATCTAAATATTTATAATTCTTTTTTTTTAATTATTAAAATCAATGTTGAAAGAATAAATAATATTACGATAGGAAGATATACATATTGTATCCCGATAATATTAGCTGTGTATCCTAAAATAGGAGGAGCTATCATGAAATCACCATATACTGCAATTGTAATAACAGTAATACCTACTGTCGGGTTAATATTTTTTATAGAAGAAGCTAGGGTATAACAAATCGGTATTATGGAAGAAACACCAAGGCCAGCTATCACAAACCCAATGATTGAAAAAAGAACTGCTTTACTAAATAGAACAATAGTCACTCCTGTCAAAGAGCATATAATAGATATAAATAAAAATTGTTGAATTCCGAAAACTGACTTTAATTGATCACCTATTAATCTTCCTAACACCATAGCGCCGTTAAATGCTATGGCTGCTAAACCGACATTAAAACCTTCTGCTTGAAGATAATCTCTCATGTATAAAGCACCCCATGAGTCTGTACCTCCTTCTAAAAAAACTGCTGTAATAGATAACAACACTAAGATGAGAAGAACAGTTGGCCATTTAAAAAATATCCCTGCAAAAGATTGTTTTTCTGCTTCATTTTTTTTAAGCGTCATACTGCTCAAAAAAATAAGAGGAAATAAAATGAAAATGTAACAAATAGAATTAATCAGAAAACTAATATTATATTCTAAAAAAATACTTGTAATAAAAGACCCGCTCAAAAGACCAATACTCCAAAAAGCATGGAACCCTGACATCATGGGTTTGTTATATTTTTTTTCAAGATTTGTGGCTTGTAAATTTAGAACAACTTCGAAAATTCCATAAGCACACCCAAATAAGAAACTTAAAAAAGCCATTTGAAAAAAAGTAGAAACAAAAGGAACAAACAACCAAAGAAATGAAATAATACTTCCGGAAATCAAAACAATAATCTTAGAAGAAAAATTTTCGATAATTTTAGGAGCTACTACCATCGTTATAATGGAACCAAGTGAAAAAATAACAAAAAGATAACTCATTCCTGAATAGTCAGTGGAGATTTGATCTTTGATATCTGGGATACGGATAGTCCATAATCCAACAAAAAAAGAAATTGAAAAAAATAAAGACTTACAAGCGTAAATTTCTTTTTTTTCTGATAACAATTAATTTAAGAGCGGACTTACCAGCCGCCATCATCCTTCAGTATTTTTTCTTTTACCGATTGAACATTTTTCCAGTTAACAATTTTCCAAATGCCACTACCCGATACGATTAAATTATCTTTTGAAAAAACTTCACATTTTACAAAAGAAAGAGTTTTGGTTCTTTTTTCAATAATAGGTTGTGCGATGAGTTCGTCCCCTGCAGATGCGGATTGGGTGAAATGAGTGGTCATTGAGATAGTAACACAAGGATTATTATGAAAACTTTTAAAGGCAGCATTACCCATAACATTGTCAAGAAACGACATTAAAAAACCACCATGTGCAAAATTTCCAGAGTTTAAATGAGACTCAGCCACTATCATACGATAATAGTCTTTATCGTTTTCTCTTTTCGTCTCAAGAGGACCTAAAAGCTTTGAATATTGGGAATTTGAAATTGACTTCCAACTCATGTATGACTTTATAGAGCAATCTATCAAAAAATAAATGAAATATGATCTTATAGTAATTGGTGCTGGATCAGGTGGTGTAAGAGCGGCCCGTATTGCAAGCGTCCATGGAGCGAAAGTTGCAATTGTAGAAAATAATCGTTTTGGAGGCACTTGTGTCAATGTTGGATGCGTACCTAAAAAACTCTACTACTACCTATCACAACTTAATAAAGATATTGAAAATTATAAATCCTACGGATGGTCTATTCCCAAACCCTCTTTGAATTGGAAATTATTCATTAAGAAAAAAGATCAGGAAATATCTAGATTAAACAAGATTTATGAGGGAATATTAAGCAAAAATAGAATTGACATTATTAATGGAACTGCACAATTTTTAAATTCACAAAAAATTAAAGTAGGTAAAAAAACTTACCAAGCAAAAAAATATATTATTTCAACTGGTGGAAAGCCAAGAATTCCAAATATCTCCGAAAATACAAAATTTATTAATACAAGCGATGATATCTTTTCCTTAAAAAAGCTTCCAAAAAGAATGGTGATCGAAGGTGGAGGATATATCGCTATTGAATTTGCCTTTATATTTGCAAATTTAGGAGTCAAAGTCGATTTAGTTTATCGAGGAAAGCAAATTTTAAAATCCTTTGATAGTGAGATTGTAGAATTTTTAATTCAATCAACACCAAAAGGTAAAATTAAATATCACTTAGAAACCCAAATAGAAAAAGTATATAAATCAAAAAATGATTTAATCATTAATTTGACTAATAAGAAAAAAATATCTAGCGATTATATTCTTTCAGCTATTGGAAGAATAGCAAATACAGAAAATTTAGGTTTAGAAAATACGAATGTACAACTAAATGAAAATAAATCGATTAAAGTAAATAGACACTTTCAAACTAATGACTCTAATATATATGCGGTTGGTGATGTTATTGATTATGTAAATTTAACACCGGTTGCTATCAGACAAGGTCATTTTTTAGCTGATAAATTATTTAATAATAAAAAAACAATTGAATATGATTTTGCCAACATTCCCACTGCCGTTTTCACTTCTCCCCAAATTGGAACGGTAGGTTTAACTTTAGAAATGGCTAAAAAAAATAAAATAGATGCCTATGAACTCACGACTAACTTTAAATCAATGAAAAAGACATTTTCAAAAGCAAATAAAGATACATTTTATAAACTCGTAATTAATAAAAAAGATAAGACTATATTAGGTATTCATATTATCTCAGATGATGCTGCAGAATTAATACAAATATTGGCTGTTAATGTCGTTGCTGGAAATTCTCTAGATGAGTTTAGAAAAACTGTAGCCGTTCATCCAACTTCATCAGAAGAGATTATAACTATATAATGAATAATCGAGCATTTAGAGTAGATGACAACTCCATAAATAGTTTTACTCCTAGTTATGCAGGCACTCAGGGCGCAATAGCTACCCACTCTAACCTTTCTGCTACTACTGCACATTCCATCTTAAAAGAAGATAAAGGAAATGCTTTTGACGCAGCTGCAGGAGCAATGCTTGTTGAAAGTTTGGTTAACCCTCAAATGTTTGGAATGGGGGGAGAGGGAGTTATGATCCTCAAACCCTCATCAAAATCACCTATTGTGCTTAATGGCAACACAGTATCTCCAAACAATTTTAATTTTTTGAATTTAGTTACTAAAGGACATCGAGAAATTCCTGATCAAGGAATTTTAACCGCAGGCGTGCCATCTGCTTTTTCTTCTATCTTCAGGTTACTTCAATACTATGGAAAACTAGATTTTCGAACTATTGCTAAATATGCAAAATCATACGCACAAAAGGGTTTTCCAATCCACTATGGTATTGTTAACCAAAAAAAGTTTGGATTAAATGATTTAAAATTAAAGTTTAAAAATGAGTGGACTGACTCATATAATCTATACATTAATAAAAAAATTCCTGAGATAAATTCTCTATTTAAAAATAAAAAGTTTGGTGACCTGTTAGATTATCTATCTAATTATGAAAAAAAACTAACAGGAAATCGGATTAATAAATTTAATAAACTTCATGATGCTTTTTATAAAGGAGACATTGCTCAGACAATTATAAAGCATTCTAATCTAAGAAATGGATTACTTCAAAGACAGGACTTTGATAATTACTCTGCTACTTTTGAAAAAACAATCTTTGAAAATTTTGGTGATTACCAAATACATAAAACTAATATTTGGGGACAAGGGTTAACATCATTAATGATGATGAAATTATTTGAAAAACAAAAATTAAAGAATTTGAGTAATGAAAATGAAATTCACCATTTTGTTGAATCTTTAAAATTAACTTTTGCTGATCGTGAAATGTATTTCACGGGTCAAAAAAAACCTCAGGTCACAGCTAATCATTTACTCAACAATCAATACTTAAACAAAAGATTAAAATTAATTTCCCCTAAAGCAATAGAGTCTATTATACCAGGCGATCCAATTAAAAATAAGGTTCTTTTACCTATTGATAATGAAATTCAACCTTGGGGAGCCGGAACAGTACATATCAGTATTATTGATAGTGAAAATAATGCCATTTCTTGTACTCCAAGTGGTGGTTGGATCAGATCTAATGAAGTAATAAAAGAATTAGGCTTTCCTTTAGGAAATCGCTTAATGACCTTTTACTTATCAAAACCAGGTCATGTTAACTTTATAGCTCCTAACCAACAACCGCGAACCACTCTGAGTCCAACTATGATTATCAATAAAAAAGAAAAGGAAATATTGTCTTGCGGAACAATGGGTGGAGATGCCCAAGATCAATGGCAAGCACAATTTTTAATTCATTATATATTTTCCCAAAAAAAAATTGATATTGCTCTTAATGAACCCAGAGTTTCATCAGAGCACCTACCCGCCTTTTTTCACCCCCATGATCCTAATAAAAAACAATTATTAGTCGAAGAAAGACTTTCAAACTTAATTCCCAAACTTAATAACAGAGGTCACAAAGCATTATCAGTGACGGATTGGAGTGAAGGCTTTATTCTATGTGCTCGAAAGAAAAACAATATTTATGATGCATATGCAGATATAAGAAGTTATAAAAGTCAGATATTTCAAGCACAAGCGCTAGCATGGTAAAAAAAAATCAAAAAAATCTTCAAGATATTATTGATGTCGTTCAACGATTAAGACATCCCAAAAAAGGTTGTCCTTGGGATATTGAACAAACCTCTAAGACATTATCCAAATATACATTAGAAGAAGCCTATGAAGTTGTTGAGGCAATTGAAAAAAATAACTACATCGAATTAGAAGATGAACTGGGAGATTTATTACTCCAAGTAATTTATCATTCAGTTATAGCAGCAGAAAAAAAGAAATTTAATATTTTTGATGTAATTGACAAGAGCGTTCAAAAGATGAGATCAAGACATCCTCATATCTTTTTAAAAGACAATTCGATTAAATCTATAGAAGATGTAAATAATTTTTGGGAACAACAAAAGAAAAAGGAAAGAAAAAATAAAGGTGCCAACTCAATTTTAGATGGCGTTAGCGTTTCACTCCCAGCGGTTACGAGGTCTTTAAAACTGCAAAAAAGAGCTGCCAAAGAGGGATTTGATTGGAAAAAACCCGAAGATACTTTGAAAAAAGTTAGGGAAGAGTTAAATGAATTAGCAGTCGAAATGAAGGATAAAAATAAAAAGAAAATGCGTGAAGAATTAGGCGACCTTCTCTTTTCATGCATAAATTTATCCAGAAAATTAGGAATAGATACGGAAACAGTAATAAGAGAGTCAAATCGAAAATTTGAAAAAAGATTTAGAAAAATGGAAAAGCAAATGAATAAAAAAAGTTTAAAATGGGAGCTTAAAAATTTAGAAAAAGAATGGCAAAACTCAAAATAATATATCTTTTTATTGCTTTCTGTTGGTCAATACCACTTCAAGCATACAATATCGATGAATTAGTAAAAATATTAATTGATAAAAATGAAAACAATTCAGCATTTATATATGATGATCAAATTGATGATATCTCTTTAGATAATGCTGATAAAATTTATATTCCACAAATTGACTATACATATAACTATTCCAATACGACCTCATCAACAGTTTCAACCTCAACTGTAAACACAAATACCAATACAATCAGCGCTACTGTTAATTTATACAATGGTGGTTTTAGCCAATTAAATTTAATATCAACGCAACTGAGAAATCAAGCATTAGACTTTTTAAGACAGTACCAAAAAGAATTACTAATAAAAGAATTGATTAATGGATATAATACACTGCAAGGTTTAATACAAAAAAAAGGTAACCAACAAAAAAATTTAAATTTTTATCAAAAAAAAGTTCAAGAAGCTGAAATCTTGTTCAAGGCAAATAGAATTACAAAAACTGACCTTCTTGATTTTCAAAATGAATTAATATCCGCTGAATCATTGCTTTTAGATTTTGACAGACAAATTGATAATTTAATGCTCCAGGTAAATAAACTTTTAGATATGGATTTAGTCGATGAAGATATTGAATTTGACAAAATTATTGAAGTTCCTGATCAACTAGTGGAAAAAAAACCACTTTCAGGATTAATGAACTCTTCCTATGGTCAATATCTGACTTATATCGAGCAAACTTATCTTCCTGAATTAGAAATGAATAAGAAAGATATTAGGCCATCGGTAGACCTAACCTACTCTCTATCTGACTCAGATAAGTTCTCGAATAGCGTAGATCATAGAAGAAGTTCTTCACTATCATTAACATTATCTGTGCCCCTTTATGATGGTTTTAAAGATGAAAATAATTTTGATATTCAAAAATACGAATATCAAAAGAAACTTCTCAATCACAAAGATCTTAAGAGAGATTTGCTTAATACCTACCTTGAGTCCTGGAACAACTATAATTTTTATGTTCAAAAAATTGATAATCAAAACTCGATAATTGATACTTTAAAATTAAAACTTAAAGGTGATGAAATTCTTTATAAATCACAAAAAATTAGTGTCACTCTATTAATCGAAACCCAAAATGATCTTAATAATGCAAACAATATTATTTATGATCTCATTACACAAAAAAAATATTATTTGATGGATATTTTAATTTTAAATAACGAGTTATCAAAAATTACCAATGGACTGGGATAGACTAAAAACTTTTTACCATGTTGCTACCGCTGGCAGCATATCTAAAGCAATGGGTACGATAAATCTTAGCCAATCTGCTATTACTCGTCAAATTCAATCTCTTGAATATAGTTTAAAAACAAAGCTATTCAAAAGACATACCAAAGGAATTACTTTAACTGAACAGGGTTCTTATCTATTCGAGGAAACAGAAAAGATATTTGCTGATTTAAACTCAATTGAAAAAAAGATTATAGAATTCAAATCCGTTCCTACGGGAAATCTTTCTATAAATACAACGGTTGGTTTTGGTTCTATGTGGCTCAGTCCACGAATTAATGAATTTATAAATGAATATCCAGAGATCAATTTAAAGTTAATTTATTCAGAAGACGAACAAGATATGTTACGTCAAAATTATGATATTGGAATTTGGATGAGAAGACCTAAACACCTCGATTTAGTCTCTAAACATATTGCTACTATCAAATATCATATATATGGATCTGGGAATTATATTAACGAAATGGGAATGCCAATCAGAAGGTCTGAGTTATCTCATCACCGACTAATTACTTACGGAACAGGAAAACCCTCCCCTTTATCTGATACTAATTGGATATTAACGACTGGTTTAAAGAAAAATTCAAAACCAAGAAACCCTCATGTAACTATTAATAATCTCTATGGATTACTTGTAGCCGTAGAAACTGGAGCGGGTCTTGCAGCGTTACCTGATTACATGGTTCAACATAAAGCACATTTGGTAAAGGTTTTACCTGAAATTGAAGGTCCTAGTTATGACGTACATATGGTTTATCATGAAAATCTTAAAGGAAGTTCAAAATTAATTGCCTTTAGAGATTTTTTAACCTCCAAAATCAATCAATGGAGATTTTGATTGTCTTCCTCTCATGACTATATCAAAGATAAACGCAATGCTAATATTAAAATATACATAAACGGATATTTCTATCCCAGAAACAAAGCCAGAATATCTGTATTTGACTCTGGTTTTTTGTTAGGCGATGGAGTTTGGAGCGGTATAAGACTCCATAATCAAAAACTTTTATTTATCAAAGAACATCTCAAAAGACTTAATGATGATGCCAAGCAAATAGGATTAAAAATCCATTTATCAAAAAAAGAATTAGAAAAAGCAATCTACAAAACAACTAAAATTAATAAAATGAAATCTGATGTCCATATAAGATTAGTGGTATCAAGAGGTATTAAATCAACACCATACCAAGACCCAGCTTTTACAATCGGCAATCCTACAATAGTTATCATCCCAGAATATAAAAAGCCTCAAGAAAAAACTTATAAACAAGGTATTAAGTTAACAACTGTTAGAACAATTAGAGGTCCAGAAAATGTTCAGGATCCAAAATTAAATTCTCTTAGTAAATTAAATTGTATCCTAGCTTGTATTGAGGCTAAAAATAAAAAATTTGATGAAGCATTAATGAAAGACCCGAATGGAAATATCGCTACCTGTAATTCAACGCATTTTTTCTATATTAAAGATAAAAAAGTTTACACATCGACTGGTAAATATTGCGTTAGAGGGATTACTCGACAAAACGTAATTAATATTTGTAAAAAAAATAAAATACCTGTGCATGAAAAAAATTTTAAATTAAGAGATGTATTGAATGCTGATGAAGCCTTCGTTACAGGAACTTTTGCAAATATTATTCCAGTAAATCAAATTAATAATAAAAAATTCAAATTAGAAAAAGATAGCCTTACTATCAAAATTAGAGACCATTATTTAAATTTAATCAATCAATGATTATTAATATGTGGTCAGGGCCAAGAAATATTAGTACGGCTTTGATGAGATCTTTTGAAAATAGAGATGATACAGAAGTATGGGATGAACCCTTTTATGCCTATTATCTCTTTGAAACTAAAAAAAAACACCCTATGCATCAAGAGATTATTGAAAAATATGAAACAGATTTAGCAAAACTTATTTATAAAATTAAAAAAACAGAGTCAAAAGATGGTGTTTTTTATTTAAAACAAATGACCCATCATATGCTTCCCTCCATACCAATGGAATGGTCTCTAAATCATAAAAATTGTCTATTAATACGAAATCCTAAGGAGGTTATAAACTCCTATTCTCAAAAAAATGAAATTCTCAATATTCAAGATATTGGTTTCTATCAACAATTTGAAATATATAATTTTTTCTTAAAGCACAAAGTTCCATGCCCAATTATAGATAGTAAAGATATTTTAATTAATCCAGAAAAGTCGCTTAAAGTTCTTTGTGATATTTTAGGGATAAAATTTAGTTCTAAAATGATCAGTTGGCCAGAGGGGAAAAGAGAAACTGATGGTATTTGGGAGTCGCATTGGTATCAAAATGTTCAACAATCTACCGGGTTTACTCCTTATCATGAAAAAGATATTACTATCCCTAATTTATATGAAAACCTTTTAAGTGAGTGTATGGATATTTATCAAGAGCTAAATAAATCAAAAATAGATTTTAATTATGAATAAACTTCTTAAAACTTATAATTTTAGTAATTTTGAAATAGTAAAAGGCAATGGGTGCTATCTTTATACATCTCAGAAAAAAAAATTATTAGATTTTTCTGCGGGCGTCGCCGTTAATTCATTAGGCTATAATCATCCAATAGTAAAAAAAAGCCTTCAAGATCAAATTAAAACTGGAATATCACATTTATCTGGATCACAAATACATGAGTTCAAGATCAAACTATCTGAACTTCTCTCAAAAGAAAGTAATAAAGGAGAAGTTTTTTTCTCTAACTCAGGTGCAGAAAGTATTGAAGCAGCAATTAAAATTGCTAGAAATTATGGAAGTCATTTAAACAAAGATGAAATAATTGCAATGACTTCCTCTTTTCATGGAAGAACTATTGGTGCCCTTTCTGTTGGAAGTAATAAGAACTACAAATCTAAAATAGGTCCAGTTCCAGGAAAAGTAAAATTTTGTGAGTTTAATAATTCAAGTCATTTAAAAAAATTAGTTAATAAAAAAACTGTCGCAATAATCATTGAATTTGTTCAAGGTGATGGTGGTATTAATATTTGCACTGAAGAATTTGCAAAGACAATTAAAGAAATATGTAAAAAAACTAAAATATTATTAATAGCAGATGAGATTCAAGGTGGAATAGGACGAACAGGAAAAATATTTGCTTATAAACATTATAAAGCAAATCCAGATATTATCACATCAGCCAAAGGATTAGGTGCGGGCATCCCTATTGGGGCTACAATTGTTAAAAAGGAAATATCAAAAAATATTAATATAGGTTTTCATGGCTCTACTTTTGGTGGAGGAATGCTTCAAACAAGAGTTGCCTACAACGTCTTTAAATCAATTAATAAAACTAAATTTTTAAATAGCGTCAAATCAAAAGGAATACTTTTGGGCAGCCTCTTAAATAAAATTCAATCTAATCATAAATTCATAAAAGAAGTAAGAGTCAAAGGACTCATGGCTGGTATTGAATTTAATGATAGTCAAATTGCTTCAAAAATTTATAAAGACACTTCTGATAATGGCTTAGTGACTACTTTAGTCAAAGGAAATATTATTAGAATTACCCCACCTCTTATTATTAAAATTAAAGAACTAAAAAGAGGTATTAAAATTATATCTGACTGTTTAAATAAAATTTAATAATCCAAAGATTGTTTTTGAAAAACTGTTCCAATACCATCTTCTGTTTCTAATTCTGTAAGTAAAGCATTTTCGATTTCGCCGCTGATAATATGAATTTTTTGCACTCCTTGATCTAAAGCTTTGAGTGAATTTTCTACTTTAATAATCATTCCATCAGAAATAATTTTTTCATCAAAAAGTTTTTTAGCAACATTTTCATCAACAGAAGAAATGCGATCTCCATTTAAATCTTTTATATAAGGAACATCTGAGATAAAAATCAATTTACTGGCAGATAAATTGACAGCCAATTCAGTTGCAATTGTGTCAGCATTTACGTTTAAAACATCGGATGTATTTTTATCTAAAACAAGACTGGGCATAATAATCATATCATGTTCTTTAAATAATTTTTGTATCTCTAGAGCATCAACAGATATAACATCCCCCACTTGACCATAATCAACTCCATCAACAATTTCTCTTTTTTTAGCAGCAATAAAATCTTTTTTGGAAATAGGAATGGGGAAATTTCTAATATTATAACGAGAACTCAGGCTAAAAATATCAATTAAAATTTGACCTGATATTTTTTTAGCTGCTTCAATATCGTCTTTTGAGGTAATTCTTCTGCCGTTTATTTTTTGGGGCTCAGTTTGATGAACATTTTTCATATAATTATCTAATTGCCTGCCAAATCCAAAAACAAGAACTACTTTTAACTTGGTTATAGTTGAAAGAAGTTGCTTAATGTCTCTTATGACATTTTCAATACTTTGTTGATGATCACATATTTTTCCGCTGACTTTGACAACTAGGGTTGAGTTTTGCAGAATAGATTGGTAAAAAGATTGAGTTTTACTCATAGGTACAAAGGTAACATTTCTTTTAAACCCAGTGATTGATCTTCGAAAAACATTAAGTTCATACACTCGACTGCATTACCAGAAGCCCCTTTAATAAGATTATCAATACAAGTCTCTACAACAAAATTTTGATCATCTTTGACTGAAATGGAAATATCACAGTAATTAGATCCCACAACATTGGATAGCTTATTTTGAGATTGAATTCTCACAAAGGGCATATTGGAGTATTTATTTTTTAACAACTCATTTAATTTATTTAAATCAATATTTTCTTTTGATTGAATGTGTGCTGTTACGTAAATTCCTCTAGTAAATGGACCAGATAAAGGAACAAAAGATAATTTATCTAATAAAGATGGAAAAGATTGATAAATCTCAGCTAAATGTCTGTGTTGATTTATATTATAAGAAAAAACATCTTTAGATCTTATAGAATGATGATTTTTAGATGTGGGAGTTTTGCCTCCTCCACTAGAACCTGTAATAGCAGTAATAGAAATATTATTAATAAGTGACTCAAATGGAAAAATAGTTAATTGAGAAGCTAAAGCAAAACATCCAGGATTTGCTATATTTTTTGAACTTTTTATTTCATCTAATTTTAACTCAATAAATCCATAGGTGAAATTTTTTTGCAGATTAGCATCAAAAGATGATTTGTAATATTTTTCATACGATTGAGCATCAGTTATTCTATAATCGGAGCTCAGATCGATAATTTTTACTTTTCCAATCAACTCTTTGACGTATTCCTCTGAAAAACCATGAGGTAAAGCTAAAAAAACACAATCTAAATTATGAAAATCACTTAGATTAGACGTCTGAAGATTAGATAAATTCAAAGATAAAAGATGAGTAAACTCATCATCAATATCATTTTCTCTTTTTAAAATTTTTTGAATGGAAACCTTTGGGTGAATTGAAAGAATTCTTAATAATTCTAATCCTAAAAACCCATTAGCGCCAATAATACCGACTTTAATCATTGCTAATCCTATTAATCATTTTAGCAAATACATTGACATGATTGGCTGAATTATAAATATTTAAAAAGTCTAAGTTTTTGAACTTAAATTTACTTATAGACTGATTAAAAGCTGAAACATTATTAGTAACCGGACCGCTAATGATTAGAAGTTTGTCCTCTAATCCATTTAGTTCAAGATTTTCAATTATATTAACCGCACCAGAAACATCATAGGCACAAATAATAATAACTTTAATGAGCTTAGTAATGTCATTATTTTGGATAATTTCTTTAGTTCCATAGTCACCGTGATAACCATCACCTAGTTCCATAAGCACAACATCTGCATCTTTACTTACATATTCAATAACTGATTTAGAGCATTCTTGAATAGTATCTTTATCATTCATGCAAGTACTGGGTAGTCCATAGTCCACAAAATCTGATGTTAGATTGGCACCATTATCTTCATAAGAATAAAGATCCTTTTGAGATGCGGTTCCCGCTAATTTGCATGCATTAATTTTGGTAAAATATTTACTTAGAGTTTTGATTATAAAAGATGAAACAGTCGTTTTACCTGAGTCAATACCTGTACCTATTACCGCTATTGATGAAATATTTTTTGATAAAGAAGATTTTTTTACTTTAGCTAAATCTTTAAGATTTAATTGCTTTTGTTCTTTGACAATAGATCCAACAACTTCACATTCAGTTGCGGGACCCAGTAGAATGTTAAAATCTTTACAATTTCCAATCACACCACCTAAATTTAATATGTGAATTTTATCATGTTTATTTAATTCATCAGGAACAGAACCGGTCATACCTGATGACGCAATTCGATTACCTAATGCACCTAAAATAATATCACCCTCAGTTAATTCGGTAATTCTTCCAGATATTAATTCTAATTTATTATAATTAGGATTTACGGATATAACTTTGACAGCGATCAACTGCCCTTCTTGAGAATTGATTTCATCATTTAATTCTAAATCTTCAGATATTTGAAGATTTTTAAGTACAGATCCGATTTTCTTAGTATTTATCATCAAGCTTGGTTTTATATAATTATCAACAATTTTCGCAATGTTTTATTTGAATAGGCTAAATAATTTTAACTACTTTAAGAGATTTCTAACATTTTTTGCAGCCTGTCTTATTCTTTGTTCGTTTTCAACTAGTCCAATTCGAACAAAACCCTCACCATATTCACCAAATGCAATACCTGGAGATACAGCAACATCTGCTTTTATCATTAAATCTCTGGCAAATTTTAAAGATCCTTTTTTTTGGTACTTTTTTGGTATCGGTGCCCACGCAAACATACTCGCTTGAGGAACGGGGATTTCCCATCCCGCTCTAGCCATCGAGTCTACCAGCACATCTCGGCGATTTTTGTAGATCGAACGGATATCAGAAACGCATTTTTGAGGTCCGTTTAATGCTGTTACAGCTGCCACTTGGACGGGAGTAAAAACGCCATAATCCAAATAAGATTTAATTTTAGTTAAAGCCGCAATTAATTTAGGATTGCCAACAGCATACCCTATTCTCCAACCCGCCATTGCGTATGTTTTAGACATCGAGGTAAATTCAACTGCTATATTTTTAGCTTTGGGAACTTGTAAAATAGAAGGCGGAGGAGATTGATCAAAATATATTTCAGCATAAGCTAAATCAGATAAGACATAAACTTGATATTTAAGAGCAATTTTTACTACCTCTTTATAGAAATTTAAATCAACAACTTGAGCCGTTGGGTTTGACGGAAAAGAAACAATCAGTGCAACTGGTGTCGGTGTAGAATGTCGTATAGAAAGATCTAATCTTTCCAAATATTTATCAGGATCAAATTTTCCTTCAAACATTGTTGGTAAATGTCTAAGTGAAGCTCCAGCAATAATAAATCCATAAGGGTGAATTGGATATGATGGATTTGGTGAAATGATGATATCTCCTGGTGAAGAAATTGCTTGAGCTAAATTAGCAAGACCCTCTTTAGAACCCAAAGTAACGACCACTTCGTTTTCAGGATTAACTTTAACCCCAAATCTTCTCTCATAATAATTTGCTTGAGCTTTCCTTAGACCTAGAATGCCTTTACTAACTGAGTATCTTCCAGTTCCTGGTTTATCAACAACTTCTTTTAGTTTATTTCGAATGTGTTCGGGAGTTGGCATATCGGGATTTCCCATCCCAAAGTCAATAATATCATTTCCTTTTTTTCTAAGCTTTGCTTTTAATTGATTAATTTCAGCAAAAACATAGTTAGGTAATAAGTTTATTCTGAAAAATTCAGATTTCATAAGGAGTCAATTTAATACAATTATTGAGATATAAAAGTGTTCTATCATGTGTACTGTCCCGCTACATATCCAGAGGACCAAGCCCATTGAAAATTATAACCCCCTAAATGGCCAGTCACATCAACCACCTCTCCTATAAAAAATAAACCCGGATGTTTAATGGACATCATTGTTTTTGAAGAAATTTCCCTTGTATCAACGCCACCAAGGGTAACTTCTGCAGTCCTGTAACCCTCAGTGCCTATTGGATTTAGACGCCATGAATTAATAAATAAAGATAGTTTATGTAGTAGTTTATTAGAAATATCAATAATTTTTCCATTAATATTAAGATTAATACAAATTATTTGAGACAACCTCTTTGGTATAATCTCTGAAATTGCTGATTGAACATCCTGTTTAGAATTAGCTGATTTTTTTTGAAGTAAGAAATCATAGACATTAATATCTGGAGATAAATTAATTTGAATTTCCTCTTTTATCTTCCAATAAGAAGAAATTTGTAAAATGGAGGGACCACTAAGTCCTCTATGGGTGAATAGCATCCCTTCTTGAAAAATCGTTTTACCAAATGAAACGATAGCATTTACTGACAATCCAGTTAATTCCTTACAAATTTTCAAGATATCTTCATTGAAAGTTAGCGGGACTAAAGCGGGTGAGGTTGAAATAATGTTTAAATCAAATTTTTTAGCAATATCATAACCAAACTTACTAGCTCCGATCTTTGGAATAGAAAGACCACCAGTAGCAATAACAAGGGACTGGCAAGATAAAGTATTGATTAAAGATTTTACTGAATATAACTCACTAGAATAACTAATATCCTCAATAATAAAATCTTTATGGATAGTAACCTGATATTTTTCACATTCAGATAAAAGTAAATCAATAATTTGTTGAGAGCTTTCATCACAAAAAAGCTGACCTAATTTTTTTTCATGAAACTTAATGCTATAAGATTCAACTAACTTAATAAAATCATACTGATCATATTGATTTAGTGCAGAAATCATAAATTTAGGATTTTCAGAAATAAACTTAGATGGATGTGTATTTAAATTAGTAAAATTACACCTTCCTCCCCCAGATATTCTTATCTTTTCACCTATTTTTTTAGCATGATCTAACACAAGAACTTTTTTATTTCTTTTGGCTGACTCTATAGCACACATCAATCCTGCTGCACCAGCACCGATTACAATTACATCAAAAAAATTATTCAAAACAAAATTAAACCACTAAAATAATAATAGTACAACTGACATAAAAAAATTAAATTTTTTTTTATATTCTAGTGATAGTTAATCAATATACGAACAACAATAATTAGTAATTTTTTTAATTTTTACTTTAAATGAACTATTAGCTGGGATCTCAAAAGAGGTATTCTCTATAAAAATTTTCCAATCTTTTGAATTTGGTAATAAAACATGCATTTCGCCTGAAGATATTTCCATGATTTCTTTTTTGGATGTCTTGAATTCATACTCACCTTTAAGCATGACCCCTAATGTTTTCAAAGAACCATCAGAAAAAAAAATATTTCTACTAGTTACATTACCATCAAAATAGATATTTGAGATCAAATCAACAGTTACATTTTCAAATTTCATCAACATATCTATAAATTAAAAATAAACTTATTCCCACTCAATAGTTGAAGGTGGTTTGCTTGTAATATCGTAAAGGACTTTATTTACTCTTGGCACCTTATTTACTATTAACGTTGCGACCTCAGAAAGAATAGAAATATCAATATTTGTTACATCAGCCGTCATACCATCAACCGAATTGATTGATCTAAGAACACAAGTCTCTTCATAAGTCCTTTCATCACCCATTACTCCAACTGACTTTACAGGTAATAATACCGCAAAAGCTTGCCAGGAATTCTTATACAAATCTTTTTCAATTAAAAAATTAATGAATATTTCATCAATTTCTCGAAGTGTATCAAGTCTTTGTCTATTCACTTTACCAATACATCTAATACCTAGCCCTGGCCCTGGGAAAGGATGACGATTAATGAATTTTTCATCAAGTTTGTAAAATAAACCTAATCTTCTTACCTCATCTTTAAAAAGCTCTCTAAATGGTTCTATGACGTCAAATTTAAGGTCTTTAGGTAGCCCGCCTACGTTATGATGAGATTTAATCGTGACGCTTTTACCTCCATGGTAAGAGCGGCTTTCTATGATGTCGGTATAAAGGGTGCCTTGTGCTAAATAGAAATCTTTTTGTTCTAAATTTCTTAAATATTTAGAAAATACTTCTATAAACAATCCCCCGATTATTTTCCTTTTTTGTTCAGGATCTGTGACATTTTTCAGTTTCTTTAGAAATAAATGTTCTGCGTTAATGATATTTAATTTTAAATTAAAGCTTTTAAAGACTTCTTTTATGTTTTTTACATCGTATTTTCGAAGTAAGCCGTTATTCACAAAGATAAAATGAACATTATCTAGTTTGATGTATTTTGAAATAGCAAATGCCAGAACAGTAGAGTCTACCCCACCCGAGACGGCACATATAATATTTGGTTTTTTTTCTTTAACATTAATTTTAAAATATCGACCAATTGTTTGATGTAGGTCATTATTTTTCCAATTTTGCTTAAGACCGCAAATATCAAATAAATAATTTTGTAGAATTTGAGTGCCAAATTCAGAATGTGTAACTTCACAGTGGAACTGAATAGCATAAATATTTTTCTTCGCTATGGCTGCGGGTACTTTGTTTTTGGTTTTTGCAAGTACCTTAAATCCATTAGGGATTGTTGTTAAACTATCTCCATGGGACATCCAAACTTGCTGTTCGAGATTGGTAGCTTTAAAAAGGTCAGATTTTCCTGCTTTGATGATTGTTTTTCCATATTCTCTTTGATTGCTTTTTTCAATAACACCGCCAAATTCTTTGGAGATATATTGAAATCCATAACAAATTCCAAGAATAGGTATTGGTATTTGATTTAAAGGAATATCAATTGATGGAGAGTTTTTATTTAATACTGAGTCCGGCCCCCCTGATAAGATTAAAACAGAATGATTTAAAATATTCGTTACGTTATTTAAATACTTAGGGGGATATATTTCTGCAAAGATACCTAGCTCGCGAATTTTTCTTCCAATTAAATGAGTATACTGCGAGCCAAAATCAATAATTAAGACTGATTTTGTCAATTGGACCTATAATTTGGAGCTTCTTTGGTTACCTGAACGCCGTGGACATGACTTTCGTTTATTCCTGAGTTAGTGAGTCTTATAAATTTTGCATTCTTTCTTAAATTGGATAAATCTTTTGATCCTGTATAGCCCATTCCAGATTTAAGACCTCCCGTTAATTGAAATAAAACATTCGAAACTGTTCCTTTGTAAGGAATACGCCCCTCTATTCCTTCGGGAACTAATTTAATTGACTCATTAATTTCATCTTGAAAATATCGATCAGCGCTTCCTCGAGCCATTGCACCTAAAGAGCCCATGCCTCGGTAAGATTTATAAGAGCGACCTTGAAATAAGAAAACTTCCCCTGGAGACTCATCCGTGCCGGCAAATAATGAACCAGCCATAATGCAATCAGCACCTGCTGCTAGTGCTTTAACAATATCTCCAGAAAAACGTATTCCGCCGTCGGATATCATCGGGATTTTAGCTTTTGATGCAATTGTTGATATGTCCTGAATAGCAGTAAACTGAGGAACACCCACTCCTGCAACAACACGTGTCGTACAAATGGAACCAGGACCGATACCCACTTTAATAGCATCAACTCCTAATTTAATTAAATCTTTTGCAGCATCAGGGGTTGCGATATTACCAACAACTATAGGGCAATGAGTATTTTTTCTAATTTTTTTATAAGCATCAATAACAGACATAGAATGACCATGAGCAGTATCAATAAATAAAACATCTACTCCTGATTTATCTAGTGCTACGGCTCTATCTAAATCATCTAATTTAGTCCCAACAGCCGCACCAACAAGCAACCGACCATTTTTATCTCTTACTGACGATGGATATCTCTCACTTCTTTGAATATCTTTAACAGTGATTAGTCCAATACATTTTTTTTGATTATCGACAACAACCAATTTTTCAATACGATTTTCATGAAGAAGTTTTTTTGCATGATTGGTTGATTGGTTTTTTTGAATAGTGATTACTTTTTTGGTCATATAGTCTTTAACCATTGATTTTTTATTGGTCACAAATCGAACATCACGATTGGTGATAATGCCTAGTAATTTTTTAGTTTTATCTATGACGGGAAAACCAGATATTTTTTTCTCATCCATAATAGCAAAAACATCTTCAATAGTATTCTCAGGAGACATCGTGATAGGATCATAAACAATACCTGCTTCAAACCTCTTTACTCTCGCAACTTCCGATGCTTGAGTAAGGATATCAAAATTTTTATGAATAACACCCAAACCTCCATTTTGAGCCATTGCTATTGCCATATTAGACTCAGTTACAGTATCCATAGCGGCGGATAAAATGGGAATATTTAGTGTTATACTTTTAGTTAATTGGGTTTGAATGTTGACTTGATTAGGCAACACAGAGGATTTTCTGGGTTGTAATAAAATATCATCAAAAGTAAGAAATTCTTTAACTTGGGCCATGGCCAATACTAGTTTTTTTCAAAATAAAATCAAGAATTGATGAATTTAAAGTTTTTTCCCATCAAAAGCCAAAGCATCATATTCAAGAGGATCGATATCATCTAAACAACCTAAGTTTACCCCCATTCCATTGGGATCAGATTTTCTATTATGGTGAGTATAAACTCCGCATTTTTTACAAAAATAGTGTTTGGCGATATTAGAATTAAATTGATAAAGAGCTAAATCTTTTTCCCCTTTGATTAAGATAAAATTTTCTTTTGGGATCATAATCATTTTTGCATTCCTTCTAATACAAATAGAGCAATTACATTGAACAATTTTTTCCAAATTAGTTTCAACTTCAAATTCTATATTTTTACAATGACAAGATCCTTTATATTGCATTTAACTATTCTCCTTAAAAAATTTTTTTAATAAATTTTTAGTCTCACTTGCAGTTTCTAAAATAGACATATGTCCTGAATCTTCAATTATTACTTGTTGAGAGTTGTTAATTTTTTTAGCAAGTTCTATACCAACCTTTTTGGGTGTCATTCGATCATGTTTTCCTATGATACATAAAGTCGGACGTGTGATACTCAAAGCGGCTCTTTCACCATTTTCATATTGATCACATGCGCTAAAATCGATCCCAAGTGTTCCATGATTGTTAGCACTAACTAATTGATTACCCATTCCAATATGACTCAAACCTGGTACTGGATGACCTCCCACTTGACCTAAAGGGCCATGAACCCAATCCATCATTAAATCAACGGCCTTATGATTTTTATCAAGAGCTAGTTGTAGTAGCTCAGGGTTCATCTTCATAGAAAGACTTCCATTAATTAAAACTAGTAAATCTAATTTATCGGCATAACGATAAGCAAATTCTAATCCCACAAGACATCCTTGCGAGTGACCAACATATGATGTTTTATTAATTTCTAGAGCATTGAGCAATGATGCCATCCAATCTGCCATCTCTTCAATAGTTTTTAAAGGAGGTCCTTCAGAGTCGCCATGACCTGGTAAATCAACCGCTATTGTATTGAATCCATGGAAAGCAAAATATCGTGTTTGTAAAACCCAAGTTACGTGAGTAAGGCCACTACCATGAACAAAAACTATAGTCGGTTGACTTTGATCAATTTCTCTTCCGCTAGTGGTAAAATATGCTTCTTTTCCATTAACTTTTACTTTCATCTAGAAGCTACTAGACGCGGTTTTTGAGATGCTCTAAAACCATTATCAAAATCGTTAATAATGTCTTCCATATCTTCAAGACCAACAGAAAATCTAATCATATCATCTGTTAAACCTGCTAATTCTAGGGATTTTTTGTCCATTTGAGAGTGGGTCGTTGAGGCAGGATGAATTACTAAAGATTTAGCATCGCCTACATTAGCAAGATGAGAGGTTAGTTTCATTGCATTAATGAAAGCTTGTCCTGCTTCCCTTCCCCCTTTTATACCAAAGGCAATCATCGAGCCTTGACCATTTGGCATTAATTTTTTTGCTACTGCATGATCTGGGTGATCAGGTAAACTTGGATGGTTAACCCAAGTAACATTTTCATTACTTGATAAGTATTCAACCATTATAGCTGTATTTGATATGTGTCTATCCATTCTCAAAGAAAGTGTTTCAATACCAATTAAAATATTAAAGGCATTTGTAGGGCTCATTGATGGTCCAAAATCCCTCATTCCTTCCGCTCTAGCTCTCATGGTAAAAGCAGCAGGGCCAAATTCTTCAGCAAAAGAGAGACCGTGATATCCTTCATAGGGCTCAGTCATTGTTGGAAACTTCGATCCTTGTTTCCAATCAAAATCACCTTTTTCCACAATACATCCACCCATTGAAGTTCCATGACCCGCCATCCATTTTGTTAATGAGTGCACAATTATATCTGCGCCTAAATCAAATAAATTACATAAGTAAGGAGTATTAAAAGTACCATCAATAATAACAGGAATGCCTGCTTTTTTTGCAATTTTAGATACTTCAGGTAAATTCATAATTTCAATACCTGGATTACCAATTAATTCTCCAAAAATACATTTAGTATTAGGTCTAATTGCATTTTTAAATCCCTCTAAATCTCTAGGCTTCACAAAAGTAGTCTCAATACCAAATCGAGGTAAAGTTAATCTTAATAAATTAAAACTTCCTCCGTATAACTGAGAAGAAGCAACGATATGATCGCCGGCACTACAAATTGTTAATAAAGATAACATCATTGCACTCATGCCTGATGCGGTCGCAATAGCGGCCGAACCACCCTCAAGTGCCGCTACTCTTTCTTCTAAAACGGCAACCGTAGGATTAGAAATTCTGGAATAAATATGCCCACCTTCTTCTAAATTAAATAAAGCGGCGGCATGATCAGTATCTTGAAATAAGTATGAAGTTGTTTGATAAATCGGTACAGCGCGTGAGCCATAGTTTTTATCGGGTTGATGTCCGCTGTGTAAAGTTTTGGTATTAAACTTAAATGTTTTAGGATCTGCCATATTTACTTATACCAAAATGAAAAAACTAATAAAGAAAAAGTGAAATTAATAATTTTAAAATAAATTTTCTTTTAAATGCTTAATATGCTCAGGGCCAGTACCACAACAACCACCAATGATATTAATTCCTTTTTTTATCCACTTCTTACAATAATTTAAATAGTCTTTAGGTGAAATTACTTTATCAAATGTCCACTCCATTTGAATATCATCACCGGAGTGAGCATAAACGCCAACTAATCCATTCCAATTATGTTTCACAATATCTAAGCATTCATCTATATATTCTACATCTGTATGCATGATATTTATCAAAGGAATATTTTGATCTTTAAGTGATAAAATTGCTTCTTCTAAAGTCTCTCCTACTCTTAAATTTGGAGAACTATCAACTAAATCTTTTTGACCAGATAATAATCTCATAACACCTTTCTCATCTGGCTCACATGAGAGTCCAACCCATATAGGAAGATTAGAATTTTTGACTCCCTTAAGCACGGATAACATTCTTTGGATATCAATCATCATTTCTAGTAAAATTAAATCAGCACCTGCATCTTTCATTATAATAGCTTGCTCAGATGCTCCTTCTTCTAAATCTATAAGAGATGGGAGCTTATTTGTAAAAGACCAATGAGATATACCGCCAGCTACTAAGACATTATCTTTGTTTAAATCATTTCTTGCCTCAATGGCTAATTCAACGCTGCGCCTATTAACCAATTCAAAGTCATCAAGACAGTCAGCATCTTTCATCAAATGTTTACAAGTTGCAAAAGTGTTTGAAATTATAATTTTTGCACCTTCTTTAATAAAATCTGAATGTATTCCTTTTATAATTTCCGGATGCGTTAAAGCACCTCCTGCATTCCAAGCATTTTTTAGTTGAGGAACGCCTCGCCTTTCAACTTCAGTACCTGTGCCACCATCAATTAAGATTATTTCTCCTTTTAACAGGCGAGATAGAAATTCTTCATAACGATTCATTATGAAAGAAATTAAGTAAATTAATTTATATATAAAGGAATTAAATGGCGCGCTCTACAGGATTCGAACCTGTGACCCTCTGCTTAGAAGGCAGATGCTCTATCCAGCTGAGCTAAGAGCGC
>VTPN01000042.1 GCA_008638215.1 Pelagibacteraceae bacterium | reverse complement strand
TAGGTTGCTTTAATAGGCGGCTGTTTAAATTCAATATTTTCTTTGATTAAAGCATCTTTCAAGATATCAGCGTGTTTATAAAAGTTTTTATCTGAAGCAAAGCCGGAATAACGTATTACGGCAAAATAGCCAGAGTCAATACTTGCCACTTCAACAGCATCATTGAGAGGCAACGGAGCAGATTTTTGATCAAATCGTGCAGGTAAATAAAATTGCATCACTTGACCTTGATCGCTTGCATATTGCGTTACTGGCGTTGTCATTTCAATTTTTTGAGACTGGTTATTTTGCCCTGATATATAATTAAAAAGTTTTTGAAAGCCACTATTTTGGTTAGCATAACTAACTTGAATGACATAGCGTTCTTGATAGTAGCGGATTTCAAATTCATCAAATTGCTTAACCACTTGATAATCTGCTTCTTCATAAGCCATCATGTTTTTTACCATGAATAAAATAAGGAAAATATATTTAATCAAAGTCTTCTTCTCTTAGATCATCGCCCCAAATGCGTTGATCCCGTGATATCCAGCCTTTGATTTCCTTGC
Source organism: Pelagibacteraceae bacterium (assembly GCA_008638215.1). Classification (GTDB taxonomy): domain Bacteria; phylum Pseudomonadota; class Alphaproteobacteria; order HIMB59; family HIMB59; genus HIMB59. The sequence continues at coordinate 8,417 of VTPN01000042.1, read as the reverse complement.
GATCAGAAATTTTAATATTAACTTTCAACATATCGTCCTTGACTTCAAGAAGATCGATTATTTTAGGAGCTTGTATCTCTCCTTTGACGATGGTCATCCAAGAATTAGGATCATCGGAACTCCAGGCAAAAAGTTCTGTATCCTCTAAGACCAGAAGAGTTCTTTTACTGGTTAATTGATTATGAAAAATCCAACCCTGGATGCCATTGAAAAGCTCGATGCGATACCAATCAATAAAATTTGTCCCAACACTTTGATGCTCTTGAATAACTTTGACTGGCATACCTTTTTGAGTTAGGAAAAATTTTTCAGTTTGTTCTTTGAAATCTCTTAGGTCAGGATAGTGACGAAGCCAAGACTCTGTTTTGGATAAAGACTTGTAATAAGGAACGTGTTTATCGGCAAAAATAAATTGAGGGATTAAGAGAAAGATTAAGATGAATTTTATCACTCTCCTATAATAATTTTTTAATCCAAATAAAGAAATTGCTTATTTGAAAATTTTTTTTAAATATTTTGTACTTTTGGATGAGGAGGCTTAATTCGGTATCAAATTAAAATTTGATCTTGTATCCTTTGGAGAAAATATAAGCGATGGTAGATAAATTCATAATACAAAAAATAATGATCATCGATAAACTAATAGTAATACTAACATCAGACATTTCATAAAAACTCCAACGAAAACCACTAACTAAATATAAGACGGGATTGGCTAAAGAAACTTTTTGCCAAAACTCAGGCAACCACGCTATGGAGTAAAGCGACCCCCCTAAAAAAACCATGGGAGTGATGATAATTGTGGGAATAAGAGATAATTGTTCCCAGTTAGTTGAAACAACGCCAATTAAAAAACCAAGTAAACTAAAAGTAAGAGCTGTTAGTACTAACATTAAGATCATCATCAAAGGATGAGCAATTGAAATTTCCACAAATAAACTTGCCGTTCCCAAAATAAGCGCTCCTAAAATAATGGATTTTGAGGTTGCGGCACCCACAAAGCCCATCACTATTTCCCATGAGGAAAGAGGCGCTGCATAGATTTCATTAATGGTCCCTAAGAACTTGGGAAAGAAAATCCCTGAAGCTGCGTTAGAAAGACTTTGAGTTAAAAGAACCAGCATCATTAAGCCCGGTACGATAAACGAACCGTAACTCACATCATCAATGAGAGGTATGCGAGATCCAATCGCACTTCCAAAAACGACAAAATAAAGAGAGGTTGAGATGACGGGAGAAAGAATACTTTGAATAATGGTTCTTCTCATCCGATCCATTTCATGTAAATAAATAGCTTTTACCCCAATCCAGTTCATGCACTCTCCTTTAATAATTGTTCAAAAATATTTTCCAGCGAAGTTTGAGCTGACTTTAAATCTCGCAACTTTAAACCTGCTTGTTTAATATCTTGTAAAAGGGTAGTAATTCCAGTGCTTTCTGCTTGCGAATTATACGTAAAGCACAAGGCTTGGCCATTTTCAGTAATTGATAAATTGTAGTTTTTTAAACTTTCCGGAATAGATGAAATCTTATCTTGAAGTTCAATAGTTAAAAGTTTTTGACCCATTTTTTGCATTAGGTCTTGCTTATTTTCTGTAATGATAATTTCACCGTGGTTGATGACTGACACACGATCAGCAATGGCTTCCGCTTCTTCAATATAATGTGTGGTCAAAATAATTGTCACTCCTTTTTCTTGGAGTTGTTTCACGACCCGCCACATATCTCGACGTAAAGTAATATCAACACCGGCAGTGGGCTCATCTAAAAAAAGGATTTGAGGTTCATGGCTAAGCGCTTTAGCGATAAGGGCACGGCGTTTCATTCCACCTGATAATTCTCTTAAACGATTATCTTTCTTATCCCAAAGACTTAAATCTTTTAAAATTTTTTCAATGACGGCTGGATTTTTCTTTTTTCCGTAAAGCCCGCGTGTAAAAGAGACATTTTGAAAAACTTTCTCAAAGGCCTCTAATTGTAATTCTTGAGGAACCAAACCAATCATCGAGCGCGTTTGGCGATAATCTTTAACCACATCATAGCCGTCCACTGTAATAGTTCCTGAGTTGGGGACCACGACTCCACAGATAGCATTAATCAATGTTGTCTTACCTGCCCCGTTAGGACCAAGTAAAGCCAAGATTTCGCCACGATTAATTTCTAAATTAATCCCTTTTAAAGCCTCAAATCCTCCTGCGTAAGATTTGCGAACATTATCAATTTTAATCAGAGTTTGATTAGACATATTCAAGTGGGGTAGACTATATTATAAGACATAAACAGCAATATGGTTTTATGGAGTTTTCGCTTTTTTGCTTTTTTCAATTAAATAGGTACTTACAAGTACTGCTATCAAAGCGACGATAATTTTATAGGTGATTTTTTCTCCCAGAAATACATATCCAAAGATTAGTCCAAAAATAGGGATGATATAGGCCACTTGGGATTGAAATACTAATCCGTTACTTTTTAAAATATAAAATCGCATCAACCAAGCAATAGCTGTGGCGACCACCCCTAGATAAAAGAGGGAGATCGTTGAACTCCATGAAGGTCTTAATTCGGTAGGGTTTTCAACGATAAAAAGCACCGGCAGAAGCATAATCACCGCCCAAACCAAAATACTGGACGTCAGTGTTTCATTTTTGATGTGTTTGAGCTTTAAAGATAACAGTCCGCCTAAGGTATAACAAAAAGGGCCTAGAATAATAATCAGAGCATAGAGGAAGTTTGATTGATTAATTAGAAGATCATCGGAGAATAAAAACACAATACCTAAAAAACCAATAATAATTCCAAGAAGTTTGAGAAAATTAATTTTTTCATCTTGAATAAATAACTGACCTAAAATTGTAGCGTAGATCGGAGCCGTTGACATTAAGATGGCGGCCATATTGCTTTGGACTTTGACAATACCAAAAGAGATAAAAAAGAAAGGAAGAATTAAATTCACTAACCCAATGGAGGCGTACATTTTCCAATGTTCTCCAAAGGCATCAATTTTAATTCCTTTCATCCCACAATATAAAACCATCACGAGGGCTGCAAAAAAAATACGCCCAAAAGCAATTGCCATGGGGGTATAAGTATCAGAGGCGATTTTGATATTAAAAAAAGCACTTCCCCAAATCGCCGCTAAGACGATCAGTAAAATAAAATCTTTCAGAGAAGCTTTATGCATTAATCAAGGGTAAACTGAACTCGTTTGTTCATTTTTCCCTTACTCTCATATTTTAAAAATTTAAACTCCCCAATCTCTTGGGTGTTGCCCACATGGGTTCCCCCACACGGTTGAAGATCTATGGTGCCAATTTTTACCAAACGAATTTGGCCATTTGTGCGCGGCGGTTGAACAGATAATGTGCGAACTAATTCTGGTTGGGCGTCTAGTTCTTCATTGGTAATCCATTGATAGGAGATGGGGTGGGCTTGTTGGATAAACTCATTAATAATTTGATTGAGTGTTTCAAATTCAAACGTCTCCTCTCCTAAATCAAAATCAATTCGGCTTTTCTCCAAACCAATCGACCCTCCCGTTACATAATACGGAAGTGCAGCACACAGTAAATGCATGGAGGTATGCATTCTCATTAAACGAAAACGGTGATCCCAATCAATCCTACCTTTTACCTCTCCTGAGGCCCCATCCACTGAACGTTCAAGAACGTGTGCTATTCCTTTTTCATGCTTAATCGTATTGATAACATTCACTTTTTGACCATTCACTTCTAAATGCCCCTTATCTCCGGGTTGCCCTCCACTTTGAGCGTAAAAACAACTATCCGCTGTGATAATTTTCTCTTCCTCTACCGCAACAATGGGAGCTTGAAACTCTTTGCTATAACTATCGTTTAAAAAAATCATTGCTTGCTTTCTTGAATCTTGTATTCCACGCAAGCCTCAATGCCGCCTTGCGTGTTACTCTCGAGTTTACACTCTTCATAGAAACCATAATACTCAAAACTTGAAGCAACATAGAGCGCGATGCCCATAATCGAAAACACAACTACAGCATAGATAATTTGTTTTACTTTCATTAGATTAATCGATCCTGAAATCCTATCAGATGTTTATTGACGATCACATCCGATTTTTTTAAAGGTCGAAGCAGTTCAATCCCCTCTAAGCTGATACACCGGCTTAAGGCCACATAGAGCTGACCAGGAGCAAAAGAACCTTGGCTCATATCAATAATTACTTTTTCAAACGTTTGCCCTTGGCTTTTGTGAATGGTAATCGCCCAGGCTAATCGCACAGGATACTGTTTAAAAGAGCCTGTTACATTTTCTAAAACTTCTTGTTGATTATCATCATAAGAATATTGTATGCGATCCCACTTCTCTTTTTTGACCTCATAGATTTTGTGATTTATTTTTACTTTAATCTTTTTTTCAGCAATATCATGAATAGTGCCAATCGAACCATTAACCCATCGTTTCTCCGGGTCATTTTTAATCATGATTACTTGCGCTCCCTTTTTAAGCTTTAAAACTTCATCGGTAGGAAATAATTCTTTATAAAACATGCCGGTCGCTTGAGCGCGATACGAGAACTCTTCGGTTTTTAATTGTTTGAGATAATTTTGATTAATGCTGCTTGCTCGCGCATTGGTCGTCGTTAAGATAATTTTCCCTTCATCCATTTCAAAGTTATCGACCAACGAATTATTCAAAAGTTCAATTTGAGAATTAGTGATCGATCCATCGCGAACAGAATTTAAAAGATAAATAAAATGATCATCGGTTTGACGATAAATACTTTGTAATTCAAGGGTTTTGAACTGGGCGTCTTGGAAAATATTGGAGTGAAAGAAAAATTGGCCATTAGGATACATTCGCTCAAGTAAACTCGATTCATCCATATTGACGACAGGCGGTAATTGAAACAAGTCTCCAAAGACAATGACTTGCACGCCCCCGAAAGGTTGGGTGAGTTTTTTTCGGTGAACCCGAAGCGAATAGTCAATCGCATCAAAGACATCTGCTCGAACCATGGAAATTTCATCAATAATAAGAGTCTCTAGGTTTTGAAGTAATTCAACTTGTCTTACTTTTTTAATATGGCGCGTTTGAATAACTTTTGGTGGAAAACCAAAAAAAGAATGGATGGTTTGCCCTTTGACTCGAATGGCCGCGACTCCTGTGGGCGCTAGAACTGCTGTATTTTTTTGGGTGATCGAGCGAAAATAGGCCAACAACGTCGACTTACCACTACCTGCTTTACCTGTAATATAAAAATGATCCTTTGTGTTTTCTAATTGTTCGACAATCGACTCAAACTCTTCACTAAGCACAAAATCATCAGGGAGAAGACTGTTATAATTTTTTTTATAACCCATCGAGAACCTCTTTGATCATTTGAAAACATTCTTTGACGGTTCCTTTTTGAATATATGAACGAGAAGAATTCGAGGGAAATGATAATTTTTTAATATAAATTTGTTTTTGATAATAAAGGCCAGCAAAAACTAAACCTACTGGTTTTAATGGAGTTCCGCCATTCGGGCCAGCAACTCCTGTTGTGGCAATCGTCAAATCTGCTTTACTGATTTTAGCTAAGTGAAAGCACATTTGAGAACAAACCTGATGACTCACGGCTCCATATTTATTGAGAGTCTCTGGTTTTACTTTCAAATATCGAACTTTAGACTCATTAGAATATGTCACTAATCCCGTCTGATAAATGGCCGATATACCAGAATATTTGGTAAAAGCTGAGGCAAGCAAACCTCCCGTACAAGACTCTGCGGTCGCTATTTGTATATCCTGATCGAGTAACTCGAGAATAATTTTAGATTCTGATGCCATGAATTATTAATACTTATTATAAGGTGAGGATGGAAGCAATCATACCTTGTAATGGTATTTTTACCTACCAATCACTAACAAAAAAATCATAATTAGTAAGTGGTAATTTTTGACCTTCCATTCCTGGTTTTTATATATTTACTTATTGTCTATTTTCTAGGAGGGATAACCCAAGGGTTATTAGGAGTAGGTTTAATTACTGTAGTTATTTCTCTTTTATCATTTGTCTTGGATGTCAAACAAACCATTGCTTTGGTTTTAGTGCCTACCTTAGTCACAGGCTTTTATCAAATGATTCAAGGAGAAAATTTCAAAAATATTTTATCTGAAGTTAAGTATTTTCTAATTTTCTCTAGTCTAATTATTATCCCAGGGGTTTTTTTGCTTAAAATACTCGACTCATCAATAATTTTATTTTTTATTGCTTTAATTCTTTTTCTAAATTCCTCTCTTACCCTTTTAAATAAAATAATCTTAATTCCTCATTATCAAAACCCTGGTGTCCAAGCAACCCTAGGGACCATAAATGGATTTATCATTGGGGTGACTAGTATCTATACAATGCCTTTTGTTTTTTTACTGCAGTCACTTCAATACCCTAAAGAAAAGGCTGTGCAATTTATGGGATTAGCCTTTGTTTTTTATAGTGCTGTTCAAATCATCACTTTTTTTTCAATTGGTTTAATAAATGTATCAACCCTTGTCCCATCATTGGTAGTTACCCTTCCGGTTATGATTGGTTTTTTGATAGGTAAAAAAATTCGAGGGATAATCTCTGAGAATATATTTCGTAAATTATTTCATTGTATGTTGATTTTGATGAGTCTTATTATACTGGCAAACTTAGTCTTATAATCATAGCCTTCATTTTTGCGTCATTTTCGAACATATAAAAGACCGAAATCGGCTTGCCTAAATAGCAACTAAGGCATAAATTAATTTTACTTATTTCAGTGGAGGAAAAATGAATAAACCCAATAATCTTGAGTCTTTATGGATGCCTTTTACGCCCAATAAGACCTTTAAAAAAGATCCTCGCATTATTGTCAAAGCTAAAGATATGCACTTCACCAGTGATGATAATCGCCAAATCCTAGATGGCACCGCCGGCCTATGGTGTGTGAATGCCGGTCATGGTCGAAAAAAAATTCAAGAAGCTGTAACCCAACAAATCGAAGAACTTGATTACTCTCCTCCTTTCCAATTTGGTCATCCTAAACAATTTGAACTGGCTAATCGACTAGCTGAAATTTTTCCTGAAGGTATGAACCATGTCTTCTTTTCCAATTCAGGATCGGAGGCCGTTGATAGTGCCTTAAAGATTGCGCTGGCGTATCAGCGAGCACGAGGTCACGCGACCAAAACAAGATTGATTGGCCGCGAGCGTGGCTATCACGGTGTTGGCTTTGGTGGTATTAGTGTGGGCGGTATGGTGAAGAACCGAATGTACTTTGGATCTATGCTCAGCGGTGTAGATCATTTGCGCCATACTCATAATCCCAGTGTGAATGCTTACTCGCACGGTCAGCCAGAACATGGCGCCGAACTCGCCGATGATCTCGAACGCCTTGTTCAACTCCATGATGCCTCGACCATTGCTGCGGTGATCGTAGAGCCGATTGCCGGTTCCACCGGAGTGCTTCCTCCCCCCAAAGGATATTTACAACGCCTGCGAGATATTTGCACCAAGCACGACATCCTTCTTATTTTTGATGAAGTGATTTCCGCCTTTGGTCGATTAGGAAAAGCAACAGGCTCCGATTATTTTGGTGTCACCCCCGATATTATTACCTGCGCTAAAGGATTAACCAACGCTACGATCCCAATGGGAGCCACGGTGGTTCAAGATTATATTTATGAGTCCATGCTAGAAAATGCAGATGCACCAATTGAACTTTTTCATGGTTACACCTACTCCGGCCATCCCGTGGCCTGTGCGGCTGCCCTTGCAACTCTCGATATTTATAAAGAAGAGGGATTGTTTGAGCATGCCGGTGAACAAGCACCCAAGATTGAAAAAGCAGCCCACTCCCTGAAAGGCACAAAACACGTCATTGATATTCGAAATTTAGGTGTGATCGCAGCGATTGAATTGGAGCCGAGAGGCAATGCGGTTGGTGCGCGAGGATTTGAAGTAATGAAAAAAGCTTGGGATTTGGGATTAATGGTTCGAGCGAATGGAGATACTCTTGCCTTTTCACCGCCTTTAATTGTCAGCGATGCTCAAATTGATGAGATGTTTACGACAGTAAAATCAGCCCTGGAGCAAGTAGACTAAAAACGTCTCCGCTACAACCCTTGCTATAATCAAAAGCGCCACTGGGTTGGTAAAAACCACAGAGCATGATCCATCGATATAAAAAGACGACGCCCGGCACGATCATAATCGCATTAATGATAAACAAGATCACGGAAGTGAGTACTCGCATCGCCAGCTTTAATTTCATATAAGCATGATAAAAAACACGAATGATCAATCCTGTGGTCACCGCCGCTAGTAATAAAAAGGGTGCATCTAAATGAGTGACTAGAAATTCGTAATACATCACTTCCATCTTACACCGGTATCCTTTTTTTTGAAGACCACAAAAAACAACTGGCTTCCATAAA
>VTPN01000041.1 GCA_008638215.1 Pelagibacteraceae bacterium | reverse complement strand
ATTAATAAATTTTGCCTTGGGCATAGAGGGGTATTTGCTTCCAAAAACACCTTCAGTCTCAAGATGGGAAGTAAATCGTTTTAGATCTGAAATGATTGATGTTGCAGTCGGATATCCACCCGCACCCTTTCCTACCAAACTAGTTTTGATGAAACTATCTCCCTCTAAAGTTATTAAATTTTCTTCAAAATCAGTCTTGGCAATTAGACTATTTTCAGGAACAAAACATGGAGCCACAGAGGAATAAAATTTAGAATTACCATAACGTTCTGTCAAAGAAACAAGTTTTAGTTTGTAACCTAACTTTAATCCTTGTTCTAAATCAATTAATTTAATGTTTTCTATTCCATCGTAATTGATATCTGAAAAAGAAAACTTTTGACTAAAAGACAAATTAGATAAAAGAACTAATTTATGGGTAGCATCTCTTCCAGAAAGGTCGGCACTAGAGTCTTGTTCTGCAAAGCCACTTTTTATAGCCTGATTAAGGGAGTCCTGAAAACTAATCTTATTACCATACATTTGAGATATGATATAATTGGTTGTCCCATTAAAAATTCCATAAATTGAGTTAATTTTTGAAGGAAGAATACTTTGTTCTATTGATCTAACTACAGGAACTGCCCCAAGCACCGCCGCCTCATATCCAAGAAATAGTTTTTGAGCATCAAAATCAGCAAAAAATTTATCTCCATTTTCTGCAAGCTGGGCTTTATTTGCGGTAATTAAAGAAATGTTGTTTTTGATGCAATATTTATAAAGGTTATGAATATAACTTCCCGTACCCCCAATAGTTTCAATAACAATATCGGGTCGAGGGTATTTATTTAATTCGGAGAAATGGCTTATCCAATTATATTTTTTGATATTAAAGTTTCTTTTTTTGGACTTATTTTTTGCACCTAATGCGACAATCTCAAATTTAGATTGTTTTAAGATATAATTGTTTTTTTCGAGAAGTTTTACAACGTGAGATCCAACAACGCCAAGACCAAATATTGCTATTTTAATTTTATTCATTTTGAGAATTTAAAATTTCTTCTTTTCTAATATTACTCTTTTCATTAAATTCCTCTAATTCTTTTTTTTTCTCTAAAAGATTTTTATCAAAGTTTTCAAAAGATCTTTCACAGGATAGCGAGAGAAGTGAAAAAAAAAACAGTAGGAAGGAAGATAAAAGCTTATCTTTTAGAAAACTGAAAACTACGTCTAGCTTTTTTTCTACCATATTTTTTACGTTCAACAGTTCTTGAGTCTCTGGTTAAAAAGCCATTCTTCTTCAAAGGGTCTTTGGTATTGGGATCAATAAGGGTGAGGGCTCTACTCAGACCATGTTTTATGGCACCCGCTTGCCCAGATAAACCACCACCTAAAACCGTAATTTTTAAATCAACCGAGTCAGACTTCTTTGCTACATCAAGTGGTTGATTGATAATCATTCTTAAAGCTTTGTCCTTGAAGTAATCTTCAATATTTTTTTTATTTATCGTTATATTTCCAGTTCCGTTAGAAACCCAAACTTTTGCGATGGATTCTTTTCTTCTTCCTGTGCTGTACACTTGATTAGACATTAACTAAGTTCTTTCTGTTTTGTGATTTAAAATCAATGTTTTTGGGATTTTGAGATTCATGAGGGTGGTTTGCGTTTTTATATAGTTTTAAATTATTTTTCATTAAATCTCTGAAAAGAGGGGAATTTGGTAACATGCCTTTTATCGCTTTTTTAATAATATCTTCTGATTTATTTTTTTCTTTAAGTTTATCTGGGGTAATTTCTTTAATTCCTCCAGGGTGACCAGTATGCTTATAATATTTCTTATCAGTATTTTTATTACCAGAAAATTTTACTTTATCTGTGTTAACAATAATTACACCATCCCCTACAGGCAAGTTAGGTGAAAATTGAGGTTTGTTTTTACCTTTTAAAATTAAGCAAACACGAGAGGCAAGCCTTCCAACAGAAATATCAGTTGCATCTAATAAGTGCCACTCTTTTTTAAATTCAGATTTTTTAAGCGTTGTTGTTTTCACGATAGGGGGAATATAAGTAAAATGACTAAAAAATCAAGAAATATAGTGAAATATATATAAATAAATGAAACTGATAATTATCTCAATTAATTATTGAAAATAAACATTTTTAGGTCTTGTGGTCGGGGGTACTGGACTCGAACCAGCGACCTCACGCCCCCCAGACGTGCACTCTACCAGACTGAGCTAACCCCCGTTTAATTAGATTTTTTTAAAAGACCTAATAGATCTTTCAATTCAGAAATTACATTATCATTTAATGTATTTTTTTTAACCTTAGAATTTGAGAAATAATCATTAACACCGTCAAGAGTTAATTTTTTTATATCAACCAATTCTTTAATCTTTTTGAGTAATAATAGATTTTCATAATTATAAAGACGATGACCTGAGTGGGTTCTTAATACTTTTAACTTCGAAATTCTACTTTCCCAAAAACGTATAGTATGCTTTTGCTCATCTAAAATTTGAGCTATTTCATCAATATTGTAAAAGTTTTTATTCATACTTCTAAATTTTTTGATTTTTTAAAACTTATCACTTTTCGAGGTTTTATAATATGTTCCTCCTTAGTTTTTGGATTTCTTCCAAGACGACTATTTTTATGATTGATCTTAAATGACCCTAAGGAGCTAATATTTAAGTCTGAGTTAATGATAGAATTTGACCAGATATTGAGAATTAAATCTATTTTTTTATAAGCAATGGTATAAGCGACGCCAAACTCTTCGGAAAGCTGAGTTGCAAGATTTTCCCTTGTAATTTTATTTTGAGACATTTGATTTTATTTTATTCAACAGATTGGATTTTAAACATTTTAATCCAAACTCAATAGCATTAGCATAAGCATAACCATCCGCATTTCCATGGCTCTTTATCACAATACCATTAACACCAATAAAAATACCTCCATTAAAATTTCTAGGATCGATGGAATTTTTGAAATCTTGGAATTTAGATTTTAAAAGAAAAGATAAAATCTTTGAGTATAGTGATGAAGTAAGACTCTTTTTTAATGAGTCAGTAATAAACTTTGATATGCCCTCAGCTGTTTTTAACGCTATATTTCCAGAAAATCCATCAGTGACAATTACATGATTTGAGGTATCTGTAATTTCATTTGCTTCAACAAAACCTTGATAATTTATTCTCTTCTCTCTTTTTAATAAATCATGAGCTTGTTGGATTAGGTTATTGCCTTTCATTTCTTCTGATCCAATATTTAACAGAGCCACTTTACATTCAGTATCGGGGTACAGGACTTGATAATAAGTACTACCCATAATTGCAAAATCTAATAAATTTTCTGCTGTACAATCTGAGTTGGCTCCAAGATCTAAAAAACAAACTGGATGTATTTTAGAGGGAAATAAAGAGGCAATAGCTGGTCTCGAAATATTCTCTATTGTTCTAAGGTAAACAGTTGCATATGCCATCATTGCTCCCGTATTTCCCGCAGAAATTGTAATTTCATTATCATTATTCTTAAGGTCAGCAATTGCATTCGACATAGAACTTCTTCGATGATCTTTTTTTAACGCCTCACTTGGTTTCATATCTGGAGAAATATAATTATCTGATTGTACCCAATCAGATTTTTGAAAAAGATTAGAAAATTTTTTTGTATATTGTTGTTGTAATTCTTTTGTAGAATGTAATTTAAAGTGTATTGAAGGATTTTTTAAAAGAGCTATGGATGCTCCCTCTAATACTGAGCTTGGTGCAAAATCACCCCCATGAAGGTCAAGATTAATTACATATTTATTCATAGATTATTTAGTATTGCTTTAAATACCCTTATACCTTATTTGTCTTAATTATGAATATATCAAAAAAATTCATATTGCTCATATTTCTATTATTCAGTTCTACGTTCATCTCTTGTTCAAAAGACCTTCATTTTTCAGGTATATCTGAGAATAGTGTAAATGAGATTTTACAAAATTATCAGAATAAGAACTATTCAAAAGAGGATATTATTAACATTATTGGATCGCCACTTGTCACAGAGGACTCCGATAATCTGTGGATTTATCGTATGGAGAAAGAGCAAGGTAATGCTACCTTTAAAAAATCAATCTACAACAAGACCCTAAAACTTCGATTTGATGCGAATGTTTTAAGGTCCGTTGAAGAAATAAATTTAAATTAAATTATATTTAAATGAACAACGATCGAAAGTAACAAAATAGATACGATATTTGTTATTTTGATCATTGGGTTAACAGCTGGTCCAGCAGTATCCTTATAAGGGTCACCGACAGTATCACCAGTAACTGATGCTTTATGGGTATCACTACCTTTTCCACCTAAATTTCCATCTTCAATATATTTTTTAGCATTATCCCAAGCTCCGCCACCTGCAGTCATTGAAATAGCTACAAAGAAACCAGTGATGATAACACCAATAAGCAAAGCACCTAATGTCTGGAAGGCAGTATTAACACTATCTGTAAGCCAATATACACCAAAGAAAACCACAATAGGTGAGAGAACAGGTAAAAGAGAAGGAATAATCATCTCTTTAATTGCAGACTTTGTCAAAATGTCAACACATCTGCCATAATCAGGCTTTTCCTTGCCAGTCATAATACCTGTTTTTTCTTTAAATTGTCGACGCACTTCGACAACAACAGATCCGGCAGCTCTACCAACCGCAGTCATACTTAAAGCACTAAACAAATATGGAAGTAGTCCGCCTAAAAGAAGACCAATGATGACGTATGGTTCTGATAAATCAAAAGAAACTTTAAAAGCATCGTTACCAGTGAGTTCGCCAAAGTATTTTAGATCTTCAGTGTAAGCTGCAAAAAGAACTAAAGCCCCTAATCCAGCTGATCCAATTGCATACCCTTTTGTAACAGCCTTAGTTGTATTTCCAACAGCATCAAGAGCATCAGTAACAGTTCTAACCTTTTTAGGAAGACCAGCCATTTCGGCTATACCTCCTGCGTTATCTGTCACTGGTCCATAAGCATCTAAAGCAGTAACCATTCCTGCTAAAGCAAGCATTGCAGTAACCGCGATAGCAATACCGAATAAACCAGCAGTGGCATAAGTAACCCCAATACCAACTACAATAATAAGAACTGGAACAGCGGTAGATTCCATACCCATCGCCAAACCTTGAATAATATTTGTTGCATGTCCAGTTTGGGAAGCCTTAGCAACACTTCTTACAGGTCTGTATTCAGTACCGGTGTAATATTCAGTTATAAATACCAATGCAAGGGTAATGATTAGGCCGTAAACCGCACATAAAAATAAGTCCATTCCAGTGTAGTAATTTTGACCAATGACCACCCATTGGTCGAAACCAATATAATATGATGTTAGAACCGCAAATAAAATGATTGATATAATGAGTGTTGCGAAAAATCCTTTATAGAGAGCCCCCATAATTGATGATTTAGCTCCAGAAATAGAGACGAATTGTGATCCAATAATTGAGGCGATGATACTAGAACCGGCAATTAACAATGGATAAATAGTAATATCAGTAACAGTTCCCTGAAAAATAATCGCCAAAACCATAGTAGCAACAATAGATACAACGTAAGTTTCAAATAAATCTGCTGCCATGCCCGCACAGTCACCTACATTATCTCCAACGTTATCGGCGATAACAGCTGGGTTTCTTGGGTCGTCTTCTGGAATATCTTTTTCTACTTTTCCAACTAGGTCTGCACCAACATCAGCACCTTTTGTAAAGATACCACCGCCAAGTCTTGCGAAAATAGAGATTAAAGAAGAACCAAAACCTAAAGCAACTAAAGGTTCAATTAATTCTCTACCTTCTCTTTCAAGACCATGGAATAAGTAAAAGAAATAACCCGCTATACCCGCAAGAGCCAAGCCTACTACTAATAATCCAGTAACAGAACCAGCACTAAAAGCAACAGAAAGTCCCTTCTTTAAGGAAACACTAGACGCTTGAGCAGTGATAACGTTAGCTCTTACAGAAACATTCATACCGATGTATCCTGCAAGACCAGATAAAATAGCACCAATTAAAAAACCAACCGGAACATCATAAGTGTGTTCAAAAGGAATAATAAAAAAGGCAAAAAATATTACAGCACCGACCATTGCGATTGTTGTATATTGACGATTTAGATAAGCTTTAGCACCCTCTTGAATTGCGCTAGCTATTTCAATCATTTTTTTGTTACCTTTAGGTAAATTTAGAATTTTGTATGTGGTGATTAAACCAAAAGCAATTGCTGCAGCCGCAGCAAATAGTACTAATTGTAAATAGTGTATCTGAGACATGGTAAGTAGTTATTCTATTTTAATTTTTTTTTCAAGGTGCTTTTTTAGCGATATTATCTAATAGAAAATTAAAGTATTTTACTTCTTCGACAGTCAAAAAATCCTTAGATAGCTTAATATATTCACCCATGAGAATATTTTTTTTATTTTTATCTAATAAATATTCAGCAAAAAAAGCATAAATTAAAAATATACTGATTTTATTGGTCTTTTTTAACTCCTCTGGCGATAGAAGATTTTTAATGATCTGACCATTAGTATCAAAACTATCATATAAAGATTTTAATTTTCTTTTGTTAAAAGGCCTTTTTTTTATATTTTTGGCGATGAATTCATCTAGTTCAAAATCAGTAGAATAATCTCTTTGAAAAATATATTGGAAAAAGAAAAGGCGTGTATTTCTATTTAAATTAAACATTCAATCATTCTGACCATGGCGCTAGCAGCCTCAAAGCCTTTATTTTTAGAATCTACCGTAGATCTTTTTTTAGCTTGGGTGCCTGAATAAGAATTTATAATTCCATTCGTAATGATTGTTTTGGGATTTGATGTTGAAATATCCAACAAAGACTGTCCAACAGCATCAGAAATTACCTCAAAATGATAAGTTTCCCCTTTGATCACACAACCTAATGCTATGAATAAATTAATTTTTTTAGAACTTAATTTCCATTTAATGAACTGAGGGATTTCGTAAACGCCTGGAACTTTGAAAATTTCATATTTTAAATTATTTTTTTTTAAATGATCAATCGCTGCATTTGTCAAAGAGTCGGTGATATCTTTATAATAATCTGCGACTACTATTTGGACATTTAAGTTTTTTTTATTCATGCCAATTTTTCAATTCCACTTACATTTAATCCATAAATACTAAGGTCTAATTCATTAGAAAAAGAATTAGATAATACAGTAATATTAGTTATCGAAAAATTTTTTAATATTTGAGCACCTAAACCATAATATTTAACTTTTTCATCTTGGGATAATTGACCCAAATCTCCGAGTATGGGGTTGTTAATTAAGACTACAATTCCAGAGCCACGAGATTTAATTTTTTCAATGGATGCGTGCAAATCTTTAGTTTTTGGATTGTTATAATTCATGATGATATCATCAAAGCCTTGGACTGGGTGCACTCTAGTTAAAACATTACTCTGACTTTTTAAGTCACCTATGTGCAATGTAGCATGGTGAAGTCCGTCAATAGTGTTTTCGAATATATTTAATTCAAATGCATCTGAATAAATGTTTTTAATTTGATGATTTTTTTCTGGAATTTTTTTTATTAAAATATCGTTTTTAATTCGATAGGCGATCAAGTCTTGAATTGTTCCTATTTTTAAAGAATGCTTTTTAGCGTAAGGAATTAAATCTGGAACTCTTGCCATCGTTCCATCATCATTCATTATTTCACATATCACAGCTGAGTCATTCAAGCCCGCTAATCGAGATATATCTACTGCAGCTTCTGTATGACCTGCCCTTGTAAGTACACCTCCATCCCAAGCTATTAATGGAAAAATGTGACCTGGGCTTATTATATCACCCGGTTTGAAATTAGGATTAATAGCTGCTCTTACAGTTTCGGCTCGATCAAAGGCCGAAATTCCTGTGGTTATATTTTTGCTAGACTCTATAGATACGGTGAATGCGGTAGTTTTTTTTTTCCAGTTGTCAGGGTTCATTAAAGGAAGTTTGAGATCACTTGCTCTTGACTCTGAAATAGAAAGGCATATCAAACCTCTACCATGGGTTGCCATAAAGTTTATATGATCTGGTTTACAAAGAGAAGCGGGTATGATTATGTCACCTTCGTTTTCTCTGTCTTCGCTATCTACAAGGATATACATTTTGCCATCGCGGGCATCTTGAATAATTTCTTCAATAGTTGAAAAATCTGACAATGAACTAACTCCTTTATTTAGAAAAATGAGCGTATCTTGCAAGCATATCTACTTCAAGATTTAAAATTTCATTTTTTTTATATTTATAAATATTAGTATTTTTAAAAGTATGAGGAATAATCATACAATTAAATATATTTGATTTTACCTCATTTATAGTGAGCGAAATGCCGTTTAATGAAATTGATCCCTTTTGAGCAATATATTTTTTAATTGATGAAGGAAATTGAACTGATAGAGACCAGCTCTTTCCAATTTTTGTCATATCTAAAAGTTGACCAGTGGTATCGACATGTCCAAACACAAAATGACCCGATACCTCATCACCTATTTTTAAGGAATTTTCCAAATTTATTATAGTTCCTTTCCTCCAAAATTTTGCATTTGTTTTTTCTAAAGTCTCCTTAGAAATATCTGCGGTAAATTTATTTTTAGAAAAAGAAGTAACCGTTAAACAAATGCCCGAGCAACAAATTGATGAACCAATTTTATATCCTTTAAGATTTGATTGAATTTCAATACTTAAAAAATCATTTGATTTTGTGAGCTTAGAAATTTTTCCATGGGTTTGAATAATTCCACTAAACATTTAAATAAGTATCTATTTTATCCTTTAAATAAATTTGAGAATTCATTTTTTTACATCTGCTTTCTATCAATTTTTTATCTAACTTGTATCTTTTTTTTGATTTTTTTATCGATTTTGAAGACTGACATACGACAACCTCATTGAAAACACGATTAATAAGAAATTTTTTAAATGTTTGAAGACCTCCCTCAATTAAAACACTTTGAACAGGTTTTTTATTTAGAATTGAAAAAAAGTTATCAAAATGAGTATTATTTTTAAATACAATTTGAGGAAATTTAATTTTTTTATTTAACTCATTTGTTAAAACATATGGAATTATCTTTTTATCTATTCCATTTAACCTACAATTCAACTTTGGCCTGTCATCTTTATATGTATTAAAGCCTACAACAATCGCATCATGCTTCAATCTTAGTTTATGCATATAATGTTGTGTTTCATTAAGAGTAATATTTTTTGAAATCAAACTCTTAGCATAGTAGTTATGTGAAACTGCTATTTTTAAAGTTATATAAGGGAGATTTTTTTTTTGAAAATAATAAAAATATTTATTTATTTTTTTAAATATATTTTGTTGAGACCCCGCAAGCATT
>VTPN01000001.1 GCA_008638215.1 Pelagibacteraceae bacterium | reverse complement strand
AAAATCCCAAGGCTGTTATGAAGCATCAACACTTCATAGTAGTATTGAAAGTTATATTCTAGATTTAAACCTAAGATAAAGGTGACGATTAAAATAAGAGCCATGAGCCAATGAAAAAAAATACTCACCAGCCCATAGGTATGATTATTGTTGAGAATTGGCATTAACGATAAACTAATACAGCAAAAGTATTAATAAATAATTAAAATTTAATCATCATAATTACTTATTAGAAAAATACTTATTGATAATATTTACTTATCGTTAAGATTTTATAATGAGGTAATAAAAATGAACATAATTAAGAAAATATTTTTTGTTTTTGTCTTATTTACAAGCGGTTTAGAGGCAAGAGATTATATTATTGTTCAGTCGACAACGAGTACGGCTAACACTGGATTATTAGATCTTTTAAGTGAAAAGTTTTTAGAAGAGACAGGCATTGAAGTGAGAGCGGTTGCCGTGGGCACAGGAACTGCAATTGCCAATGCCCAAAAAGGGGATGGAGATATCCTGATGGTTCATGCAAAACAAGATGAGCTTAAATTTATTGAAGAGGGATATGGAGTTGAAAGATTTGATTTGATGTACAATGATTTCGTCATTGTTGGCCCAAAAAACGATCCTGCCAATATTAAAGATGAGAATGAAATTACTGATGTGATGAAAAAATTATCATCACCAAGTTTCAAATTTATATCACGAGATGATAACTCGGGGACTCATAAAAAAGAATTGTCTCTATGGAAAATGATTAATATAAAAACACCTCAACACGCCTCTTATATCAAAACAGGCAGCGGGATGGCGAACACGATCAACATAGCAGCAGAAATGCAAGGTTATGTCTTAACTGATCGAGGGACATGGATTGCATTTACAAACAAAAATGACTTAACAATATTATTTGAAGGAGATAGTGCTTTGTTTAATCCGTATGGTATTATCGCAGTAAACCCTAATAAATTTCCTCATGTGGAATATGAAAAATCTCAACAGTTTATTAATTGGTTATTAAATGGAAAAGGAAATGAATTGATAAAAGCTTATGCAATAGATGGTCAGCAATTATTTTTTACCTATAACTAGAATGAATATTAGTTAATATTAAGCTATGTTTAAGAGCGTCCAAAGAGGAGTTCTTCAAAAAAATGATTGAATTATCAAAAATACTTGAAGCTATCAGTATCTCTTTACATGTAAGTTTTGTTTCAACTTTATTTGGATTTTTTTTATCTATTTTTTTTGGCTATCTAATAGGCACTCGAGAATTCCACTTTAAAAAATATATTATTAGTATTTTGGGATCTTTAACATCCATCCCTCCCGTTTGTGCGGGGCTAGTTGTTTATTTAATAATAAGTCGTTCAGGTCCTCTCGGTTGGATGCAGCTTTTATATACTCCATCTGCGATGATTATCGCTCAATTTATTATAATTTTCCCTATTATGACGACTTTAATAATTAATTATATAGAGCAAGAATATCCTCAGCTGCGAGAAGAGCTCCTTTCTTATGGAGCATCTCAAAAAGATATTCTCATGCTAATGATCACAAATCAAAAAAGCATATACCTCACCATTGCACTTATTGGCTTCGGCAGAGCTATTAGCGAATATGGTGCGGCGGCAATAGTGGGAGGATCCATTGATCATGTAACTCGCAATATGACTGCCATGATTGCTTTGGAAACTGCTAAGGGAAACATTATGGTTGGAGTGAGCCTAGGAGCCATTTTAATCTCTTTGTCTTTAGTCATTTCTTTTGGAATAAATTATTTTAAAAAAAATGATTAAATTAAAAAATGTTGATTATCAAATAGATCAAAAAGTAATCTTACAGAGTATCAATTTAAATATTGAACAAGGCAGAACAACCGTCATTATGGGAAAAAACGGTTCAGGTAAATCAACTTTATTAAAACTGCTCAATCACATTATTCAACCTACCTCAGGACTTATCCAGTCTTATTTAAAAAATCCCATTCCAATGTTATTTCAAAAACCTTTGATATTAAAAAACACAGTAAGTTATAATTATCAAATACTTCAGAAAATAAAAAAATTTAAGATTAACACATCATGGTTTGACCAATTTAAACTCTCTGCGCTTGAAGACCAAAAAATGAACTCTCTCTCAGGAGGAGAAAAGCAAAAATTATTTCTTGCTCGGTTAATGAGCTTTGATCAATCAACATTGTTTTTAGATGAGCCTAATCAAAGTTTAGATTTAGAAAGTGAAAAATTGTTAGCAAAACTTTTGCTCCTTGAGAAAAAAAATAAAACAATCATTCTCACCCTTCATGATTTTGAGATGGCTAAAAAAATAGGAGATTATTTTATATATTTAGAGAATGGAAAAATTTTGTTACAGGAGAATAAGCAACAATTTTTTGATCATTTTTCTTCTTAGTTGTTGTTAATCTACTAATCAAATTATTCGTAAATTATCAATATATGAAAAAACTCTTAATCATTTTTATATTTTCCGCTAGCGCTCTATTTGCCAATGATGTTATCCATCAAAGACAAGGGTCAATGCAAGATTTCAACAAATTGATGAGATCTGCTACCCAAATTTTAAATGATGGTGAAACCCAAGGGTTAGAAGATATCTATACAAAGATAGAGTCTATTATGATTGAATATCCTAATCTTTTTCCAAATGATAGCTTTGAAGGCAAAACTAAAGCTAGTCAAAATATTATCGAAGATAGGGACGCATTTAATATCATTGCTCAAGATACAAGCGATCTGGCCGCTCTTGCGAAGATCGCAGCAAGCAATAACGATTTAGAGGCCGTACAGCAACACCATCAAAATCTTTTTGGTAGCTGTAAAAGCTGTCATTCTCGTTTTAAAAATTAATCAGTATAAATCTGGTCCTGTTGGGATAATCCCATTGGGATTGATAGTGGGATGACTTCCATAATAGTGAGTCTTGATATGATCAATATTGATAGTGGGTTTAATTTTTGCGTTTGATTTGATTAATTGTAAATATCGATTGATATGGGGGTAATCAATTATTCTTCTTTTATTACATTTAAAATGACCTACATAAACAGGATCAAATCTTAATAGTGTTGGAAACAAGCGAAGATCACATTCTAACATTTCATCCCCAAGCAAATAAGAATTTTGTTTAAGCATTTCTTCAATTTGATCAAGTGCTGTGAATAATTTATCTAATTCCTCTTCGTAAACAGATTGTTTAGTTGCAAAGCCTACTTTGTAGACGCCATTATTAATATTGTGATATGTAAAATCATTAATCTCATCAATTTTTTTTTGAAATTTTTCTGGATAAAAATCTAAATTATTATTAGTAAGCTTATTAAAAGAATAATTGAACATTCTGATAATCTCAGATGACTCGTTACTTACAATAGTTTGGTTTTTCTTATCCCATAGAACAGGCACTGTCACGCGCCCTGAATAATTTGGATTTGCTTTAAGATATATTTGATAAAGATACTGTTGAGAAAATAAATGATCTGGTGTTGTGCCAGGAAAACTTTCCTCAAAAGTCCATCCATTTTCTAGCATGTATGGATTAACGACGCTGAAAGAAATATGATTATCTAAATCTTTCAAGCTGCGATAAATTAGAGTACGGTGAGCCCACGGACAGGCTAAAGAAACGTAAAGGTGATAGCGGCCACTATCAGGAGTAAATTCAGTATTGAAATCAATAAAATTTCTAAACTGAGCTTCGGTTCTAATAAATTTTCCGCCAGATTTCTTGGTGTCATACCATTGATCTTGCCAAACACCATTTACAAGTAAACCCATGTGTTACATTTACGCCATTACCGAGAAACAGATTGATAATCAACAAACTTTGACTATATAAATCATATTATGATATTTAGACAGTTATTTGACCATA
This sequence comes from Pelagibacteraceae bacterium, assembly GCA_008638215.1. Lineage (GTDB taxonomy): Bacteria > Pseudomonadota > Alphaproteobacteria > HIMB59 > HIMB59 > HIMB59. The sequence continues at coordinate 73,807 of VTPN01000001.1, read as the reverse complement.
CTTCCTCTACATATACATATGTTGTTGCAAGTAGAAAAGGCGGTGAGGCCCTTGTTATTGATCCCGTATTAGAAAATGTTGAACGATATATAAAGCTAATGGAAGAACTTGATTTAAAATTAGTCAAAGTTATTGATACGCATATTCATGCTGATCATATTTCTGGTATGGCAGAATTAAGAGATAGAACGAATTGTATTACTATTATGGGAGACGCCACCCCAAGTGATGTTGTTTCCATGCAGGTAAAAGATAATGATGAAGTTACTATTGAGGGTATAAAATTAAAAGCTCTGCACACCCCTGGGCATACAAATGACTCTTTTAGTTATTTAATGAATGATAGAATTTTTTCTGGCGATACCTTGCTAATACGAGGCACTGGAAGAACAGACTTTCAAAATGGTGACCCATATGATGCCTATAATTCTATTTTTGAAAGAATACTTAAATTACCCGAAGAAACACTTTTATATCCGGCCCATGACTATAAAGGAGATACGGTCAGTACGATTGGTGAGGAAAAAAAATTTAATCCTCGTTTACAAGTAAGTTCCGCAGAAGAATATGCGAATATTATGAATAATTTAAATCTTCCTGATCCTAAAATGATGGATATTGCAGTTCCAGGTAATTTAAAACTTGGGATTGATTTAAAAAGACAAAAAAATACAAACGGCTTAACGGTAGAAGAGTTTCAAAATGTTACAACTAATGACGACCATGTTCTTTTAGACTTAAGAGAGGACAGCGAAATCTATCATGATGGAAAAATACATAACTCTATTCATGTACCCTTTGATCAAGTATCGGACTACTTGATTAAAGAAAAGGAAAACCTTCAAGGCAAAAAAATCCTCATGTATTGTGCCGTTGGTCATCGTTCGACGCTTGCGGTGCAGGTTTCTAAATCTTACGATTATAAAAATTGCTACCATCTGATGGGCGGTTTAAAAAACTGGATTGCCCAAGGCAATTCAATTGAAAAGAAAGATCATCATTAATGAGCTTTAAATCGTTAAGCGTTCAAGACGCTGTCCATTCTATTAGCAATGGGGCAATGATTGTTGATGTTCGAGAACAAGATGAGTTTGATCAAGCACATTTAGAAAATGCTATTTTAGTCCCACTTTCTTCGGTGAGCGCAGAGAAAATCAATGAGTTAAACCCGGCCAATAAAACTATTTTAATTCATTGTAGGTCAGGAAAAAGATCCAAGGTTGCAGCTAATGTTCTTATAAGTCAGGGCTATTCAGGAGAAATATTAGAACTTGACGAGGGTATCAATGCATGGATTGAGTCTGATCAACCAGTGATATCTAATATATAAGTGTTTATTCTAGGTCTTATGGGAGCCTTTATCATGGGCTCTGTTTTATCTTTATTGGGCGCAGGGGGATCAATCCTGACAATGCCTGTTTTGGTCTATTTGTTTTCTATCCCAGCTGTTGAGGCCACAAGTTACTCATTATTATTAGTGGGCTTAACGGCTCTGTTAGGGTCCATTGGATATTTTCGTCAAGGTACTATTGATATTAAAACAGCAATTATTTTTGGTATCCCCTCGATTCTTGGAGTGCTTTTAGCTAGGCACTATTTACTCCCAGCCATCCCCAGTGAATTTAAATTAGGTATCCTCATCACAAAAGATTTTGTGATTATGTTTGTATTTTCTGTCTTGATGATATTGGCAGCATTGATGATGATGAAAAAAAACAATCCAAAAAAAGATGATAACCAAGATGTTCCAAAAAATAAATTTGCCTTGGTCATGCTTGAGGGCCTAGTTGTAGGAGGTGTTACAGGATTTGTAGGAGCGGGAGGGGGCTTTTTAATTATTCCAGCCCTTGTTTTGTTAGCTGGTTTAGAAATGAAAATAGCAGTGGGCACCTCCTTAATTATAATTGCTCTTAAGTCGATTATTGGTTTTGGAGGAGATTTAATTGGCGGCTTTCAAACAGATTGGATATTTGTATTTTATGTTATGATCGCAACACTTGTAGGCGTTCTCGTTGGAAATTTTTTATCGAGAAAATTTACAGGCGAGCAGCTAAAAAAATATTTTGGAATAATGGTATTGGTAATTGGTTTTTATATTGTCACCGAGCAAATTATTAATCTTTAATTAAAATAGTTAGTTGTAACCATATAGTAGATCATATAGCCAACTAGTCCTAAAACTAAAATTATTAGAGGTATGGTCGATAAGGTAAATGCTTCGCGAAATTTTTTATTAAAAATTAACAAGCTTGCGATTAATAAAATAAGTAAAATAATTATTAACCTAATCATTGATATATTATCTTTATTTTAAAAATTTTTACTATTCTATAACTGCTATTTTCTCTATAAATAGAGATTGATGACTACGAAAATTGCAATTGCTGGAGCCAAAGGCAGAATGGGTCAAAATCTGATACGATCTGGTCTGTCAAACCCCCTTACAGATATCGTTGGAGTATTTGATATATCTGTTATAGATCAAGATTTTTTAAAGGAAATGAATTTACCAAATAATTTAGCAATCACTAGAGAGAGTTCTTTTGAAGTCGCCGATGTGATTATTGATTTTACATCACCAAAAGCGTTATTTGCTTTTACTGAGAGTGCTGTTGCGAGTAATACAGGCCTTGTTGTTGGAACGACGGGTCTTGAGCCACAACATTTCAATCTCTTAAAACAAACGGGAAAATCAACTAAAGTTTTTTACGCACCCAATATGAGCTTTGGAGTGAATTCTTTTTTTAATCTTGCCCGAAAAGCAGCATCTTATTTAAAAGATTTTGATATTGAAATTATAGAAACCCATCATCGTTTTAAAAAAGATTCACCAAGTGGTACGGCTATTAAACTAGGTGAAGAAATAGCAGAAGAGTTAAATTATTCTAAGGATCAATTCAATTTTAACCGCCTTCAAGATCAACAAGAAAGAAAAAAAGATGAAATCGGGTTTTCTTCTATTCGTGGAGGAAACATTCCAGGAGAGCATACAGTGATCTTTCATGGGGAAAATGAGAGCATTGAATTAACTCATCGGGCATTTAACCGAGAAATTTTTGCAAATGGTGCAATCCAAGCGGCAATCTGGCTGTCAAAGCAAAATAGTGGTTATTACACTTATAAGGATATGCTTTAGGACAGGCGAGACTTATAGCGTTCAATAATTTTTTTTAATTTTAATCGACGATGTGGACTTAAAAATTTAGCGAAAGCATTTTTTTTTCCAGCATAATGAATTGATAGATCATCCTTATTATTTTTTAAGCGACTCCAATGAATATTATAGCTTTGGTCATCTTCCATCTCTTGATCTTTCAACTTTTGAATTCTGATTTCTTCCTGATTCAAAATAATTATCTCTCTTCTCTTAGCAAAATTGAAGTAAAGATAGGTACAAAATGCCAAAATTAAAAATTCAACAATCCCAAATATTAAAATAGGCCATGCGCCCACAATAACAAATCTAACTCCCATAAAAAAAATTAATCCACCTGTTATTGCTAAAAAAAGCAATATCTGTTTGTGATTTAAACTTTTGTTTGGTTTAATATCTAACTGTTTTTTCATCGTGAATACTTCAACAATAAATCAAATTTTTTCCAAATTATCAAAAGCTATTCCTGCCCCTCAATCTGATCTTCAATACGTTAATCACTATACACTGTTAGTGGCTGTTGTTTTGTCTGCACAATCAACCGATGCCCAAGTCAATAAGGCGACGAAAGATCTCTTTGCTACATACGATACACCCGAAAAAATTTTAAAATTAGGCCTTCAGGGAATTATCCCTTATGTGAAAAGTATAGGATTATTCAACACTAAAGCAAAAAATGTAATCGCTCTTTCAAAGATATTAGTTGAGAAACACAACAGCAAAGTACCAGATAACTTTGATATGCTATGTGAATTACCTGGGGTGGGGAGAAAAACAGCCAATGTAGTTATGAGCGTTGCTTTTGGACATACGACGATCGCAGTGGATACGCATGTTTATCGTTTATCTAGAAGACTAAATCTCAGTTTAGGTGAGACGCCCGATGCTGTTGAACAAGACCTAATGGAAATTGTCCCAGAACAATATAAAAAGACCGCCCATCATCTTCTTATTCTTCATGGAAGATATACTTGCAAGGCGAGAAACCCCGAATGTGAAAAATGTGTAATATCGAAAGAATGCATACATTTTTTGAACGTTAATTATGGAAAAATTAAAAATTTTCTGTAAAACATTGAGGGATCAATCACCATGAGAGAAATTAAAAAAATTCTAATCGCGAATAGAAGTGAAATTGCTATTCGTATATCCAGAGCAGCTACTGAGCTCGGATACAAAACCGTTTCTATTTACTCTTATGAGGATCGTTTTGCATTGCATCGTTTTAAAACAGATGAAAGTTATTTAGTTGGTTCGGGTTTAGGACCTATTCAAGCCTATCTTGACTATAAAGGGATTGTTCAAATCGCTTTAAATTCAGGATGCGATGCTATCCATCCAGGCTATGGTTTTCTCTCGGAGAATCCAGAGTTCGCCGATGAGTGTGCCAAACATAATATTCTTTTTGTGGGACCGTCTTCAAAGATTATGCGTTCCTTAGGAAATAAAGTAGAAGCTAAAAAGACAGCAGAGAAAGCAAATGTCCCTACGATTCCTTCCACAGGACCTCTACCTCGAGATATAAAAAAATGTAAAGCTCTTGCCAAAAAAGTTGGTTATCCAATTATGCTGAAAGCTTCGTGGGGCGGCGGTGGCCGAGGAATGAGAGTTATTCGCAAAGAAAATGAATTAGAAAATCAAATCAATACAGCACGTCGAGAAGCTAAAAGCGCTTTTGGTAAAGATGATGTTTTCTTTGAAAAATTAATAGAAAAAGCATTTCACGTTGAGGTCCAAATCATCGGCGATACACACGGAAATATAGTTCATTTGTTTGAAAGAGACTGCTCCCTACAACGAAGACATCAAAAAGTTGTTGAACGAGCCCCAGCCGCTTATTTAAGCGATAAAGAGCGCGAAGCAATTTGTGAAGCGGGCGTTCGTATTGGTAAACAAGTGGATTATTCTTGTGCGGGCACTGTTGAATTTTTAATGGACGTTAAATCTCGCGAATTCTTTTTTATTGAAGTGAATCCTCGTGTTCAAGTGGAGCATACAGTGACAGAAGAAATTACAGGCATTGATATTGTAAAAGCACAATTCCTTCTGGCTTCCGGTGCTAAAATTGGAGACGGTATTTGTGGTGTTCCTAAACAACAAGATATTATTATGAAAGGACACGCTATTCAGTCACGTGTTACTACAGAGGATGCGGCTAATGATTTCGCGCCAGATTATGGAAAAATAACCGTTTATCGTTCTGCAAGTGGGCATGGCATTCGATTAGACGCAGGAACAGCGGCAACAGGTACCGTCATCACTCCATATTATGACTCACTTTTGGTAAAGGTTTCCGCTAAAGGGCAGTCCCCTCTTGAAGCTAAACAAAGAATGAACAGGGCTCTAAGTGAGTTTAGAGTTCGTGGTGTTAAAACTAATATTCCTTTTTTATTAAAATTAATTAATCATCCAGGCTTTGATAAGTTTGATTATCACACAAAATTTATCGATAGTGAAAAAAGTTTATTTGAGTTTTCAGGAAGAAAAGATAGAGCGTCAAAAACATTAAACTTCTTAGCGGAGGTGATTGTAAATGGTAATACTGAAGTGGCTAACCGACCTCAATTACGTGAAACAACTCCCACAAAATTATCTGACTTTGGCATTGCAAAATCAAAAAAAGCACAACAGGCTGTCGGTAAAACTTTTAAACAAATTTTAGATGAAAAGGGACCCAAAGAAGTGGCCCAAGCAGTTTTAAAAGAAAAAAAATTACTCCTCACCGATACAACATTTAGAGATGCTCATCAGTCTTTAATTGCAACTCGAATGAGAACCCAAGATATGTTAGGGATCACTGATTTATATGAAGAGAGGTTAAAGAATTTATTTTCTATCGAGTGTTGGGGCGGAGCTACTTTTGATGTTGCTCTTCGCTTCCTCAAAGAAGATCCTTGGGATCGTTTATTAAAGTTAAGAGAACAGATGCCATCAGCATTATTACAAATGCTTTTCCGTGGATCGAATGCATTAGGTTACACCAATTATCCAGACAACGTCTTAAGAAGGTTTATTCAATTATCAGCAAAATCGGGTATTGATGTCTTTAGAATTTTTGATGCCCTTAACTGGATTGAGAATATGCAAGTCTCTATCGATGAAGTGTTAAAGTCTGGCAAAATCTGCGAAGCATCAATATGCTATTCTGGGGATCTTTCATCACCCTCAGAGAAAAAATATACTTTAGAATATTACTTAAAAATGGCAGAAAAACTGGAAAAAATGGGTATCCATTTTCTTGCAATTAAAGATATGGCGGGGCTATGTAAACCCAAAGCAGCTAAAATTCTTTTTAAAGAGCTTAAAAAAAATATCAAAATTCCAATTCACTTTCATACTCACGATACCAGTGGTAACGGTGTAGCTACCTTATTAAACGCATCAGAAGCAGGTGTAGATATAGTGGATGTTGCCATAGACTCTTGGTCAGGATTTACATCGCAGCCAAGTTTTGGTGCAATGGTTGAGTCTTTAGATGGCAATGCGCGTGATCCTAAAATTTCATCTGCGGTTGTCCGAACAGCCGCGAATTATTGGGAGGGCGTAAGAAAACAATATCAGCCTTTTGAAAGCAAGGTTCGAACTAGCATGTCCGAAGTGTATCTTCACCAAATGCCAGGTGGACAGTACACAAATCTAAGAGAACAGGCACGTTCGATGGGTATTATGGATGAAAGATGGCCTGAATTGGCTTCAATGTATGCTGAAGTAAATAAAATATTTGGAGATGTGATTAAGGTTACCCCAATTTCCAAAGTTGTGGGCGATATGGCCATTTATATGCTTGCGAATAATATTCAAATTGAAGATGTTCTTGATCCTAAAAAAGATGTAGGGTTTCCAGCTTCGGTTATAGAATTTTTTAGCGGCCGATTAGGTCAACCTTATAAAGGTTTCCCAAAAGCTCTTCAGAAAAAAATATTAAAAGGTAAAAAACCCATTAATTATCGATTTGGCTCCAAATTAAAACCCCTAAATATTAAAGAGAGAACAAAAGAACTAGAACAAAAATACTCTGAGTCTATTTCTGAAAAAGACACCTTATCTCAAATTTTCTTTCCCGAAGTCTTTGATGAGTATATGAAACATCGAAAAAAGTTTGGCAATACGAGTGTTATTCCTACTTCAAATTATTTCTTTGGAATGAATACGGGGGAAGAAATTTATGTATCAATTGAGCCGGGGAAAACGCTTATTATTCGATATTTTACTTTGAGCGAACCCAATGAAAAAGGCTATAGAACCGTTTATTTTGAGCTTAATGGTCAGCCTCGTTCTGTCGATGTAAAAGATAAATCCATCGCAGTTGATGATTTAGCAAAAGAAATGGCCGACCCAAGTAATAGGGAGCATATAGCCGCCCCCATTCCTGGACTGTTGGTAGATGTTGCTGTAACAGAGGGAATTAAAGTTCAAAAAGGCGCTAAGCTTTGTACTATCGAAGCCATGAAAATGGAAACTGTGATTTATGCTGATCAGTCAGGAATCGTGGAAAGACTTTGTATTAAAGCAGGTGAAAATATCGAAGCCCAGCAACTATTATTTGTTATAAAATAAATTTCTTCCATCCATTTATATGGTAATTTTCTTTTGTGCTAAAAAAAATCTTAACAGCTAAACATCGAGGTTTTTGTGCTGGCGTAGAACGCGCTGTAGAAATCGTTGAAAAAAGTTTAATTAAATACGGCTCACCAGTTTATGTTCGCCATGAAATTGTTCACAATAAATTTGTTGTCGAAAATTTAAAAGAAAAAGGTGTAATTTTTGTGGAGTCTTTAGATGAAGTGCCTCAAGGAACAAACCAACCTGTAATCTTTTCTGCCCACGGTGTTGCCCAAAGAGTTATTGAAAAAGCCAAAAACTATAATTTTCTTTTTTATGATGCTATTTGTCCTTTAGTAAGCAAAATTCATAAAGAAATTATTTTATTAGAAAAACAGGATTATCAAATTATTATGATAGGTCATGAGGGACATCCGGAAGTAGAAGGAACGGCTGGCCAACTCCAAGACATCAGCAAATTAACTTTAGTTCAAGAATTAAGCGATGTAGATCAATTATATTTTCCCTCTGATCAAAAAATAGCCTACATCACTCAAACAACTCTTTCCGTATTTGATACACAGGAAATTGTAGATGCTTTAGAAAAAAGGTTCCCAAATATTTTGGCGCCAAAGAAATCAGACATTTGTTATGCAACTTCCAATCGCCAAACTTCTGTTCAAGAGATGGCCAAAACTGTTGATGCTGTTTTTGTTATCGGAGCATTTAATAGTTCAAATTCTATTCGTCTTGTCGAAACAGCAAAAAAATTTGGCTGTAAATATAGCGAATTAATTGAAAATGTTGACAATTTTGATTATCAAAAATTAAACCAATATCAAACGATAGGCTTAACTGCGAGCGCCTCGGCACCCGAAGAACAATTAAATTTATTTATTAATCGCGTTAAGGAAAAGTTTAGCCCAGAAGTGATTGATTTTAAAGAAGATGAGAAAATCGTCTTTAAAGTTCCCAACTTTCTTAATTAAATTTTTTTCTATAAAAAAAATCTATTAAAGTCATATGGGGAAGCGTTAATGCTGCCAGTCCTATAAAAATAGTTTTTATAAAGGACTCAGAAAAAGAAAAATTATTATTTAAATAGATGATTGCAACGCACCCCCCAATCCAAGTTAGTATTGTGAAAACAGCGGTAGTGGCAAAGACAAATTTTCTATTTTCTAAATATTTATTTGTATTTTGTAATATTGCTGAGACATGCTTAATAGTATGCACAAAACAAAAATATAATGCAAAACCGGTTAAAGGGTCAAGCTGGGAGATAACAATAAGTATAAAAATCATCTCAAAAACTCCCCATCTAAGCTTTTTAAGTTTTATCGACAAATAGCAATATATAAAAAACAAAATTCCAAAGAGGAAATAAACAATAAATAGATACTGCTCAAAATATATAAATCTCTGATTTGATAAAAATGTAAAAATTTGGAATGACTCGGCAGTATGGAAAAAAATTATTCCAAAAATAATATTCATGCCATGAGTGAGAGTAACAAGCCACTTATGCTGATATATTTTTAAAAAAGACCAGTCACATAATCCAAAATGGACAATGCTCATCATGATAAATAAAAGAAGTGCAATTATAGGAAACTGTATCCAAAAAAAGATAACTGCTATTGAAATTACTGTGTACCAAAAAGTAAAAATAAAAAACTTTTTTTTAGATTGATACCCTAAGAGAGCTGCCACGGCCCCATCAAAAGAACCGTGAGGTACGCCAATAAATGAGACTAGGCATAAAGCAATTAAAGATAAAATACTTAACTCGTACATTTTAGGTAAAAATTGTTCTCAAATAACTTTTTAAAAAACCAATTTTGGGCATAGCTAATATTATTTTCAATTTACTTGAAAACGTTGCATTTCCCATCATGAAGGAGCTAAACTCTTCCCCGTTTAATTTCTTGGCCATTTTCATAAAAATTTCATCAGATTTACTATTATTTTCAAGGTATTTTACAAATATTTTATCCATCCATTTATCCCAATAAGAATGATAATCCTTATTATCGGAGGTTAATTGTCTTAAGAAAAAAGAAAAAGCATAACCAGAAGAAATTTTTGTAGAACCTCCCTTGGTGCCGATTTGCACATACTTATCTTCGTTTTGTGAATTAATTTCGAACATAGGAAGAACACCTTGCTCAGTATCGGTAATTTCATATTTTTTTATATTAAGAATTTCTTCGACATAAGCTGAAATTTGATTTTGATACCAAATAGGCTCTAATAAATATTTTGAGAAAACTGTAGACTCTACTAAAAGATGATTATCATCTAAAGGAAGTAAATATATAAAGTGAAGTCCTTGATCTTGTTTGACACGAAAGTCCATTAAGCGAGCATTACTAATTTGATGCCCGGCATCTACTTTAATAATATGACCAATAAAGTGCTGTTTAAGACCCTCGCCATCGATCTTAACTGATCGACTGTCATAAATATTTTTAGCAAAAACTTTTTCTTCACTATCAAGAGTAATTTCAAAATAATCAATTTTTCTTTCAACTTTAATTACATCATTTTCTTTAAAAGAAATATTTTGACTATTTTCTAGGCAATAATTTTTCCAATCTTGATAGCGTATGACACAATAAGGAGTAGTCGCGCTTTCATGAACAACCTTTTGTTGATACTGATAAAACTCCCAATTATTCCAACGATTTTTTATTAAATCTTGAAAAGGAACCATCCAATCTGTTAACCAAAATGCGAAAAAATTATTCCTAGAGTTGTTGAACCTTTTGTCGAGACCAACTATGGAACAGTTTTGATTGTAATATTTTAATTTATATGTTCCAAGAGCGCTTGCACCCATCCCAACAAATGCAACATCATAAATTTTCATTTTGAAAACTTTCTCTAATGGGCGTGTAAGAACGAGGTACTATTTTTAATAAAATAAACTCAGGAAGAGATGTAATTGTTACCCATAGTTTATTAAATTGATTTAGATAAACCCTCTTCTTAGAATACGAATAATTATTATTTTTAATTTTGATTCCAATCGCACGATATATTTTTGCAGCAAAAAAAATTGCTAATCTTGTTTTTAGGGGAATATATTTCATTCCACTAAACCCGTTTTGATAATAAATCTCCGATAAATTAATCAGTTTTCTTAGGATTTCGCTCATTTGAGGTTGAATTTCAGGAAGTGAACTTTTTAATTGCTCTATAGAAGTGTCTCCTAACCACGCTTTTGGCAAATATACACGGTTCATGATTGCGTCTTCATAGATATCTCTGGCAATATTAGTAAGTTGCATTGCGATACCCAGATCAACAGCATGTTTATTTGCTTCCTTGTTTTTTACCAAGATCAAGGGCTGCATCATTAAACCCACTGTTCCTGCAACTTGATAAGAATATTCAACTAAATCTTTTTCGCTTTGTATTCTCACTAATTTTTGATCTCGAATTAATCCCTGGATGAGATCTCCTAAAATTGCAATAGGTATATTGTTATTTTTGAAAAATTGATTTATCGGATGCTCAGCATTATTACAAATTTGTTCAAATTCATAATTTAACTTTTCAGATTGATCATTAGATGTTTCGTCTGCTAAATCATCAAAATATCGACATATACCATAAAGTTTGGATGCAGCATCTTTGCTCTTATTAGGTAAAAAAAAGCTTGCCCAATAAAAACTTTTACCATGTTTCTTAAGCGATAGAGGGTCGTAAGAATAGTCAGACAATTTAATTGAGATGAAAATCTTTTCTAACTAATTTTTCTACTACTTTTGCCGAGCAAAGCACTCCGGGGATGCCCGCTCCGGGGTGGGCGCCAGCAGTAGAAAAATAAAGATTAGAAATCTTTTTATCTTTATTGTGATATCGAAACCATGCTGATTGTGAAAAAATGGGGGCAATTGAAAAACCGGCTCCATGCATTGATCTATAGTCATTTTTAAAATCTTTGGGCGACATCCAAAAGTCAGCTTCAATATTTATATCTAAATCAGGCATAATTGTTTCACTCAGGGCTTTAACTATTTTATCCCTTAATACAGGACCTTCTTTGTCCCAATCAATGGGGGCCTGGAGGTTTGGTACGGGACATAAAACATAAAAGCTATCTTTTCCAGATGGCGCAAAGGTTTCGTCCGTTGCGGTAGGTCTATGCAAATAAAGAGAAAAATCATCAGTTAATATTTTATTCTCAAAGATATCTTTTAATAAATCTTTATACCTTTCAGTCATCCAGATGGTATGGTGAGCAACTGATGGATACTTTTTCTTACTTCCAAAAAATAAAACAAATAAACCCATAGAGTATTGGGTAAGTTTTTCTGGTTTGATTAAAGGGTTTTTTCCATAATCCCCATCGAGCATTTCACTGTAGACTGTTGGAGGGTCCGCATTGCAAACAACCGCATCGGCATGAAATTCTTCACCGTTTTTAATTTTTACTCCTACAGCTTTTCCATCGTCAACTAGTATTTGTTCCACATCGACATTTTTTTTTATTTCAATTCCCGTTTCTTGCATTAATTTTTCTAATTCATGGACGATTTTCCCTGTTCCTCCCATGCAAAAAAAGACACCCCATTTCCGTTCTAAATAATGGATGAGAGCGTAGATAGAGGTTGTGGTAAAAGGATTCCCCCCAACTAATAGGGGATGAATAGAGAAGGCCTTTCTTAAAAACTCGTTTTTGAGTTTACTATTCACTAATTGACTGACGGTAAGATAGCTTTTTAGTTTCAAGAGTGCTGGTATTTGTTTGACCATCTCCCAAAAAGAAGAAAATGGCTTATCTGATAGTTTTTCAAAACCAATTTGAAATATATCTTTTGATGTTTTTAAAAGTTTTGCGTATCCATCTACATCTCTTTTATCAAATTTTCTAATTTCAGCATTGGTATCTTCAAGAGAAGGTCGATAGTCAAATGTTTTTCCATTATGAAAATAAAATCGATACCAAGGATCTAAGGGCACAAAATTAAGATGATCGCTCAATTTTTTTCCAAAGAGTTCATACAGCTCTTCAAATAAAAAAGGAGCAGTTATAACGGTTGGTCCGGCATCGTGCCGATATCCTTCTTTTTGAAAAACGCGAGCCCGACCACCCAAAGTATCAAGCCTCTCCAATAAAGTTACTTTAAATCCAAGTTTGTTTAATCGAAGAGCGGATGCGATGCCGCCAAATCCAGAACCAATTACTATTGCTTTTTTATTCATCATCTTTGTGATCATAATTGGAGCTTCTAAACACTAAAAAAGCAATCAACAAAACAGCAAATACATAAACAATTACAACCAAAGGACTATTGACAAAAGCCTCATGTAGCTGATCGTTAGCACAAATAAAATCTTTTTTAAAATCTCCGGCGGTTTCAGACTGCTGAATTTGTTCACAAGTAGAAGAAGAATGTTTCATTAGATTAGAGAATTGGCCTTAATTATTTTTAATATAAACATGATAGTAAAATAGCCTGCATTAATCATTAAAATAAAACCAATAAAATAAATTATTTCTTTGGGAAGTTGGTCATCAAAAAATTTTACAAAGAAGTTTCGGGATAAAATTATTCCCATCTCAATATATAAGATAGAAATAATTACAGCCGTCAAAATCATTAGCGTTAAAGAGGAATATTGGTAAATAAAGAAATTTACGGTTAATAAAACCAATCCAAATAAAACCAGCAATGATAGGCCAAACAAGTTCGACGAGATATTTAGAGGAACTAAAATTTTAAGTTTTTCCTTATAGGCTCTTTTTAAAGATAAGATGGCAACCAATATTAAGAGTTCAATGAAAGTTATGATAATTAATTTTGAATAAAGAAGATTAGGATTAAAAAGTTCATCCATTTTTAGGCAAAAAAAAAGCAGGGTCCAAAGACCCTGCTTTAATTAAATTAATCTAATTAATTAAGCTTTAGATTCTGTTGTTGCAACATTCCAGATGATTACACCAAATGCAATCTTATTTAGAACGTCAGCAAGGTTATAGATAACGTTTAGAGATTCCATGCTTGCTCCGCCTGTTAAATAACCAAAGAAATATCCTAAAGGATAAATAGCCCAACCAATTGTTACGATCCATCTCATTGTTGAGAAAGCAGATTGAACTGAAGCAGGCGCTTTATCAGCAGCCATTTTTCCAGCTTCACCAGCAAATACCTCATATAAGATATATGCCCAACCAGCCATACCAACGATGAAACCTGCCCATAGGTTAATGTATCCAGCTTCACCCATATAACCAGCAACTAGCATTACTAGAGTACCGATCATAAGTCTCCAGAAGATTCCGCCAGAAGCGTTTCCGACAGCTCTTAGGATGATGTAGAATTCAACCATCAATAATGGAACAGTGATTAGCCAGTCGATATATCTATAAACTGTTGGTGTATCTCCAGTTGAGATCCATACATCACGCATATAGAAATAGTGAACAGCAGCCACTAAAGTAACTAGACCAGATACTGTTAGTGAAGTTTTCCACTTAGCGCTTACTCTTTGAGTCTCTAAGAAGAAAAATGCTGTTGAAGCGACTAGGGCCATAGAAATCAGCCAAAATGAAATACCAACGAAATCGTTGGATTCAAGGTTCGCAGCAGCGTTTGCGAACTGAGGTAATACCAACAATAAAGATGCCGGTAATAGGGTTTTTATTTTAAACATAAGAGTACTACTCCTTTTTTTTATTTTCGTACGTACTAGTACTTGTATGTGAATCTTTAACTAGTAGATGTCACATTGCGACGCAGTATAGCCATAAAAGTAAAAAAAAAAACCGTTTTTTGGCATATTTTTTCCACATTTAAGTCTATAGTGTGTTAATAAAAATGGCGATATTACAAGATTCTGTGCTAGTTGGGGGCTTCTTTTTCTTCTTATCCACATATTTACTATATTTTTCAACGAAAAAAATTAGCGAGTCTCAAATATCTGAAAAAAACCAAAAAAAACTTAACATTCTTTGCTTTGCAGTCTTTATATTAATTGTCATTCTTATATTTGCCTACCATTCATCTCATTATATGAGTAATTTAAATGGCTGATGAGACTTCGAAATAGTTTTCAAGAAAAGCATATTCAAGACTTCTCAAAAAAATTTGATAAGTCTTTACTATCCCATATCTCAAAACAAAACTCAGTAGATAAAAGAATTAAGCAATCTATGTGTTATTTTGTCAAAACTGGAGGAAAAAGAGTTCGCCCTTTTTTGATCATTACAATGGGAAAACTGATTGGGATTAAGGCCCAAACTTTAAACGATTTTTCCCTAGCCGTAGAATGTGTTCATTTGCACTCTTTAATTCATGACGACCTACCGGCAATGGATAATGATGATTATCGAAGAGGAAAATTAACGGTCCATAAGAAGTTTGACGAAGCAACGGCTGTTTTAGCAGGAGATATGTTTCAAGTACTCTCGGTGAAAACATTAGTTGAGTCCAAACATCTTCTGCCGCGAGAAAAAGTAGAAGCTATTCAAATGTTATCCAAAGCAAATGGCTTAGAAGGTTTAATTGCCGGGCAATCTTTAGATATTTATATGAAAAAAAAATCTAGTATTAAAGATATCGAAACCATGTACTTGTTAAAAACAGGGGCCTTATTTAGTTTATGCTTTAATCTTTTATTGACAGTCAAAAAACTGAATACTCAAAAAAGAAAAGAACTGAAAGTGATTGGAGACACCATAGGTAAAATTTTTCAGGTCACTGACGATATGTTAGATCGGTGGGGAGATGAAAAGAAAGTTGGGAAAAAGATTAATAAAGACTCAAAAAAAGCAAACATTGCTTATAAGCTCAATCGTCTAGACTGCTTAAAATATCTTCATGATATTAAAAATAAAAATTTTAAGGCTCTTCAAAGTTTTTTTTCTAAAGATAATAATTCTTTAACTTACTTATCGAGTCTTGTTGATTATATTGCTAATCGTGTTAAATAAATATCATGAGTAATTTTATAAAAACGTTACCTAGTCACTTAATCAAAAGGTTTCATGGATGGAAGGCTACTGCCTTTGAAGAAAATAAAAGTTGGTATCAAAAATTAGCCTCCCAAGGCCAGCATCCAAGGGCAATGGTCATTTCATGCTGTGACTCTAGAGTTCATGTCACGGCAATATTTGGTGCTGACTCAGGAGAGTTCTTTATTCATAGAAATATAGCTAATTTAATACCCCCTTTTAAGCCTGATGGCGACCACCACGGTACCTCTGCAGCTATTGAATTTGCAGTTTTATCGCTCAAAGTTGCTCATATTATTGTTTTAGGTCATTCTCAGTGTGGGGGGATTATGAATGGCTATCATTATTGCAAGGGATCTCAAATTAATGATGAATTTATATTTATTAATAAGTGGCTGGATATCTTGAAGCCTGCTTATGAACAGCTACCCCAGTCAAACAATAATGATCAACAAATAAAAATTTTAGAAAAAGAAAGCATCAAAGTCTCGCTTAACAACCTTATTGAATTTCCCTTTGTAAAAAAAGCTCTCGAAAATAATGATTTGGTCTTGCATGGTTTATGGCATGATATTGGGACAGGCGAGTTGGAAATGCTTGACCCCGATCAATCGGCATTTATAAAAATTTAATTATTTTTTATTTCAATTACTGCCTGAATGGGTTTGCCATCAATTGTAATATCATCATGCATATTGGCATTTAAAGTAACTTTTATTAAATTGCTTTCTAGATTGAAATATCTTTGAGGTATGTGAAACCACTCCGAGTAAACTCTTCCAATTTTTATATCGTTTACATAAAGGTGGAGATGACCAGTATTGTCTTTATTTTCTTTTCCTGCCTGAGAGGGATCTAATTTAAAGTTTTTTATATCAATAAAAATATTATACCCATCCATACCGTCTTTAAAAACTTTTAAATCTAGTGTGGGGTAGGGAAATATTGCCTCAATTTTATTTCCTGGATGGTGTGCAAAAAGATTAAAAGAAAAAAAAAGTAAAATAATATTAAAAAATTTCATTTTAAATAAAATTAATTAAAAAATTTAATTGTTGTATTGTGCTTATTATCGCAGTGTTTATGAACACAAATTTTTATTATACTGATCGTAGACATTGCCTGTTTTCAGGTCATAAATTGTAATATGAATGATAATTTTATTAGATGAATAATTTTGTATAAAGATTCTACATTGGTTGGCATTATATCTATGAAATTCAAAAGTTTTTTCTATTTTTGAAAAATCAAATACGCCAAATTTATCTTGAAGCATCGAAATTTTTTTCCCCTCAAAATCTTTTATTCCTGAAAAATCTTTGATGGGTCTTTGTTGCTTTTCCTCTACAACTTCATCATTTCCCTTAGGTTCATAAATCATTTTTTTGCCCATTTGGGGGGAGGTTGTCTCACAACTGATGAGTAAATAACTAAATAGAAAAAGAGCAATAAATTTCATAATTTAAGAAAATTGTTGAGATCATAGGCTAAAAAACTAGCTAAACAATTGTAAACATTGTTTGACATATAAAATTAAATTCTATATAAAGAACAAAGATTAAATAATAATAAATGAGGAGAATATGACTACTACATCTAAACACCCAGAAACACTTGCCCTTCATGGGGGAAGTTATCGTAAAGACCCAACTACTAACGCGGTAGCGGTCCCTATTTATCAAACTACATCTTATGAATTTAACTCCACTGAACATGCAGCGAATTTATTCGCATTAAAGGAGCTCGGTAATATTTACACTCGTATAATGAACCCAACTAATGCTGTTCTTGAAGAGCGATTAGCAGCAATCGAAGGGGGAGCGGCAGCTCTAGCATTGAGCTCCGGTCAGGCAGCTTCTGCTTTTAGTATCCAAAATGTTGCTCAAGCTGGAGATAACATAGTATGCTCAACAGATATTTATGGTGGAACGTGGAATTTATTCAATAACACTCTAAGAGCGCAAGGCATTGATGTTCGATTTGCTGATCCTTCTGATCCTGAAAATTTCAGAAAATTAACAGATGATAAGACTAGAGCTTATTATGCTGAAACTCTTCCTAACCCAAAACTTTCTGTCTTTCCAATTGAAGAAGTAGCCAACATTGGAAGACCACTTGGAATACCTCTAATTGTAGATAACACTGCTGCACCATTAAGTTGTAAACCTTTTGACTATGGTGCAGCTATCGTCATGCATTCCTTGACAAAGTGGATTGGCGGACATGGTACATCTATAGGAGGTATTATAATTGATGGGGGCAATTTTGACTGGACTGCAATCCCAGAACGTCAACCATTTTATAATCAGCCCGACTCAAGTTATCACGGAGCTGTTTGGGGTGATGTTGTTCCTCAGATCTTTGGTGTACAAATAGCATTTGCAATTCGAGCACGCGTTGTTTTATTAAGAGATTTAGGTGCTGCTATAGCTCCACAAAATTCTTTTAATTTAATTCAAGGATTAGAGACACTGCCTTTAAGAATAAAACAACATAATGCTAATGCATTAGAAGTTGCTGATTTTTTAAAAGGTCATGACCAAGTATCGAAAGTGACATTTCCTAAATTTGCTGAGGGGAAAGCAAAAGAAAATGCTGATAAATACCTGAATGGCAATTATGGATCTATGATTGGCATAGAAGTAAAAAATGGTGTTGAAGGCGGCAAAGCATTCATTGATGCACTTCAATTACACTACCATGTGGCGAATATTGGAGACTCTAGAAGCCTAGCAATTCACCCTGCCTCTACCACGCATTCACAATTATCCGCAGAAGAGCAACTAAAAGCAGGCGTAACACCTGGTTATGTTCGACTATGCGTAGGTATTGAGCACGTGGAAGACATTATTGAAGATCTGAAGATCGGACTGGATGCAGCAAGCAAAGTTAAAGCAACAGCAGCTGCATAAAGAAAAGTTTAGGTAGTACCCTCATTTACCTAAGACCAAGGGCGCAACACTTTTTGTTGTGCCCTTTTTTCATTTTCATTTTAGTTTATAATAATATGAGTGAGGATTAAGTACGTACAGCCTGAAGTCTGTCTGCATTCGTATAAAAGTATTTTAGGTCAACGCCCCATCTGGGATTGGCGTCATGATAAATTATTGTGGGTAGATATTTATGAAAATAAAATTATTGAGTCTGATGAAAATAACTCCCAAGAAAAACACTATCTAGTATCGGAAGGAGTTACCAATATCCTCCTCCAAGATAATGAGAATTATTTAATGAGCTCTTATGATTCTTTGTTTTCACTTCACTCTTCAATTTCTAAAAAAGATTTATTGATAAAAATTCCTCTAGTAAATTCTGATAATCGTATCAATGATGCCGATGTGGATTTAAATGGCCAAGTTTGGATTTCAACAATGGATACCCAACAAAAATCCGAAACAGGTAAAATTATTTGTCATGACACTGCACTACAACCAATTTGTTATGACAACTCCTATATTATTTCTAATGGACCAATCTTTGATTATGAGAGAAATGTGGGATATGTCACTGACTCTATTAAAAGAATTATTTATCGTTTTTCCATGTCGGATATTGAAAACAACGGAATTCAAAAAAAAGTTTTTCTTTCCATGAATAATATAGATGGGAACCCTGATGGAATGGCCGTTGATAAAAAGGGAAACCTTTGGGTTGCGATGTGGGGAAGCGGGAAGGTATGTTGTTTTGATATTGAGGGCAACATTAAATTAATTGTCCAGCTTCCTGTATCCAAGGTAACTAGCTGCGCTTTTGGAGGCGCCGATCTCAACGAACTATATATTACCACGGCATCTGTGGGGCTAAATGATATTGAATTAGAGCGACAACCCCATGCAGGAAAGCTGTTTAAACTGATCACTCAGGAACAGGGATATGCCTCAAATTGTTATAGATCTGATTATTCGGCAAATTTGTATCATTAATAATCAATGAAATTTAGTATCAGCGAAATAAGTGAAATTATTGAATTAGCTTGGGACGACCAGACTGACTTTAGTCATATTACAAAAATTTATAATATCGATGAAGGCGAAGTAAAAAAAATTATGAAAAAAAATATCAAAAGCAAAAGTTATACAATTTGGAGAAAACGAATTGCACAGCGAAGTGCTCAAAAAACACAATTAAAAGGCAGAGTCAATGCCTAAAGCTATTTTTGGTGCGGGATGCTTTTGGGGGGTAGAAAAAAAATTTTCTGAAGCCAAAGGCGTGACCTTTACAGAAGTGGGATACTCCCAAGGTAACAATCCTCAAACTAATTACGAAGAGGTTTGTACGGGCACAACCAATCATGTCGAAGTAGTGTTGGTTGAGTATGACGAGGATCTCATTTCCTATGAAAATTTGATTCATTTATTTTACGATCTTCATGATCCGACAACGCTAAATCAACAAGGTCCTGATCGAGGAACGCAATATCGTTCTCTTTTAGGTTATTTCGATGAAAATCAAAAAGCAAAAGCAGAATCTATAACTGAAAAATTAAATAAAGAAAAATTTGATAATAAAATTACTACAACAATTGAAGAGGTAAAAAATTATTGTCCGGCTGAAGAATATCATCAGAAATATATTGAAAAAAAATATTCTTTTTTAAATATCTAAGCTAAACAGGCGAATAAGGATAAACGATTTTAGGAAATTTTAGTTGAGGTTTTTTTAAATAAGTATTCTTGACAAAAAAATTTGATTTTAATTCAATTGGGCCAATTATTTTTTGTTTAATGAAACTGTACTCTTTAATTTTTTTTAATTTTTCAATACCATTGCCCATTAGGGCATATGAGTCTTTTAAAAGCTCAATTAGCTGATCGTCAATTAAGTAAGTTTTTGTTTTTCCAATAAGTTTCCCCTCAGGACTTATCTTTTGAATAGCGAGATCTCGTCTGTTGGTATCAATAATACATAGAATATTTTTTGAAAAAGACTGATTAATACCTAAAAAATAATGCTCGAAAATTTTATAACTAAATATTTTTACCGTATGTCCGAAAAAAAAACCTTTCATCAGGGCATGACAGTTGCGAATAGCAGTAAATCGAGCCGGACCATTATTAATGTGCAAAAAACTAATATTTTTAGGAGTTATTTTTGTTTCTAATAACATTTTCTGAAGCATTAAAGAAAGGGATTTTTCATGACCAAAATCATTTTTTTGAAAACGATCCCAAAGAATTTTTTTATTTTTAAAAAGAGTGAGGGAACAGTATGATAGCGAGCTATCAATGCCTAGCTCGAGATTTTTTAGCTGTTTACTGCTTGTCATAGGACTCCTGCCATTCTCTTCGAGTCTATCCTATGCAACATCTCTTAAGGATACAATTCCAAATAATATCATCATGTATCACCGCTTTGGAGAAACTAAATACCCTTCTACGAATATCACTGTCGAACAATTAGAAAGTCATTTAAATTATTTGGTTGAACAAAACTATCGTTTTATTCAAGCAAGTGATTTACTGGATCCCGAACAACAAAAAGAAAAAACCATCACAGTTACGATAGACGATGCTTACCTTTCATTTTATGAGGTAGGACTTCCAATATTTGAAAAATATCAAGTTCCTGTAACTTTATTTCTTAATACAGAAAATGTTGGTGGTTTTAATTACATGTCTTGGGATCAATTACGAGACTCTTTGAGGAGGGGTGTAGAAATTCAAAATCATTCTCATACACATAGTAGTTTTGCTACTTTAGATGAGGAGGCAATTATCAGTGAAATTGAAACTTCACAAAATTTAATATTTACAAATTTAAATATTACGCCGAATTTATTTGCATTTCCTTTTGGGGAGAGTAGCGATCTAGCGCAAAAAACTATCGAGAGGTATTTTGATGCTGCCTTCGGTCAGCACTCGGGAGCCTTTTCAATGAATTATCAATATTATATCCCCCGATTTCCTTTAAATGAAAATTACGGATCGTTAGAGCGATTGCGCGATATTTCTAAATCACTTCCGTTTGAATCCGCTCAACTACAACCGTCAAATCCGACTTTAAATCCGCCATCGACTCGATTTGTTTTAGATGTCGAAGGAGGAGTAAATGGCGTTAATTGTTTTATTACTGATTTTCAAGGATCAATTGAAAAAAAAATGACCGTAGTTGAAAATAAACTTTTAATTGAACTTTCCAGAATGCCAGTTTCAGGACGTCTTCGATTTAATTGTACAAAGGTGGATAATGATATCTTCTGGTATGGTCACCAATATTTCTTAAATTAATAAGAAAAACGATCGAATTCTCGCAGATTATTCGACTCAATAATAAGTTCGAGTTTATCAACGTATTCTTGTCCTATTTCAGCATAGGCAGCTAAAAACTTCACTTTAGCACTGACAGGATCGGTGTATTGAACGCGCTCTGCTATGCGTCGAACCACTCGAAAACTATAATAAGCAGTGTGCGTATTGATGTTATGCATATAGGCTTGAACGCTTTGGGCTAAGTTGTCGAATTTTCGAACAGCATGAGATTTATCATCGTCGCGATTTTCGGGAATAATTCCTTTTAACTCGTTATAGGTCCATTGGCCATAAAGGGCATTGCCTTCTAAGGCAAATCGAGATTGTCCCCACCCGCTTTCAACGATTGCTTGTGCTAAAGCTAGTGATACAGGAATTATATTGATGCGTTGTTTTAAATCTCGAAAAAGTTTTAAATTAATTTCACTATCATCTAGTTTGTATTTCTTTGCTAAACGATTTGTTTCTTGTAATTCATTTTCATTTAAATTTTTTCTTAAAAACTTTTTTTCAATATTTATAACCATTTCACGATCCAAGAGAATTTGACCATTAGATTCATGAATTAACGGAAGAGCAATGAGATAAAATAATTTTTTTTTTAAATCAACATCTTGTAATTGGTCAAAATCAGAAGGGAGACTGTGTAGGATAGGTAAGTCATCTAATTGTTTCTCTGTAATAGTCAGAGGATCAAATTTATTTTTCTTATAATAAATCTCAAGGTCTTTCCAGTTTGTAAAGTCTTGCGCCACTAAAAGGAGGGGGCTAAAGAGAAGCCCTAAAATAAAAATAAAAAATTTAGGCTTCAACGGGGCGAACTTCACGGATTTCAGGAATATAATGTTTTAACATGTTTTCTATTCCCATCTTTAAAGTCGCCGTAGAGCTCGGACATCCTTGACAGGCTCCCTGCATTTGAAGGAAAACAACTCCTTCATTATAATTATTAAAAATAATATCGCCGCCATCCATGGCTACGGCAGGTCTAACCTTGGTATCAAGAAGTTCTTTAATTTTTTTTACTACATCACTATCATTTTCATCATAGGAATGTTCGGTTCTTGGAACCTGCTCAGATATTACTGGCTTGTTCATAGTAAAGTGTTCAATGATACATCCCAGAATAGCGGGTTTCATAAGCGTCCATTCATTGACGTCCGCTTTTGTGATGGTAATAAAATCAGAGCCAAAAAAGACACTTTCAACACCTTTGATACTAAAAAGATTTTGAGCTAACGGAGAATTCACCGCAGAGTCTTGATTTTGATAGAAAATCGTGCCCTCTTTCATCACTTCTCGACCAGGAAGAAACTTCAATGTGGCTGGGTTGGGCGTGGGTTCAGTTTGTACAAACATTATAAATAATATGTCTATAAAATACGAAAATTCAACTCAAACGGACTTATTTAAATCCAACTATCCGATAAACCTCTTCAATTACGGGATTTGCTATAGCTGCGGCCTTTTCGGTCCCCTCAGCAAGGATGACATTAAGCTCATCTCGATTGTCTAAAAGATTATTGATTTCTTTTCGAATAGGGCTGATGACTTGAACAAGACAATCGGCTAAATCTTTTTTTAAAGAGGAATACTCTTTTCCCGCATAATTCCCAAGCACTTGCTCAACAGATTGATTGGTTGTTGCGGCTAAAATATTAATCAAATTTAAACATTCAGGTTTATTTTGAAGAGCATCTTTAGTGTTCGGAATTAATTCAGAGTCAGACTTAGCCTTTCTGATTTTAGCCGATATCGTTTCATCATCATCGGTTAATAAAATTCGTGAAAAATCGGATGGGTCAGACTTAGACATTTTTTTATTTCCATCTCGTAAACTCATGACTCTTGTGGCACTTCCATATATCAAAGGTTCGGGTTGAGGGAAAAAATCTACCCCAAAATCATTATTAAATTTTTGTGCAATATCTCTGGATAATTCTAAGTGTTGTTTTTGATCGTCTCCTACAGGTACATGCGTTGCTAAATAAGCCAAAATATCAGCAGCCATTAAATTAGGATAGACCATTAAACCGACACTAACATTTTCTTTATTCTTTCCAGCCTTATCTTTAAATTGAGTCATGCGGTTAAGCCAGCCAATACGACTAACACAATTAAATACCCAAGCTAATTGAGAGTGTGCCGGAACACTTGATTGTTGAAAAATAATTTGTTTTTGGTAATCCACACCAGCCGCAATAAAGGATGCCAAAACTTCTAAAATATTTGAACGTAATTCTTGAGGGTTTTGATCAACCGTAATCGCATGTTGATCAACCACGCAATAAATACAGTTGTATTTTTCTTGAAGCTCTACAAAATTTTTAATTGCCCCAAGATAATTACCTAGATGTAGGGTGCCGGTTGGTTGAACACCAGAAAAAATACGTTCTTGAAATTTGGTCATAATGATTATTTGAAATAGATATCAGAAATACTCTTTGTTTTCGAGCAAGTTCATCGCCCGTTCACCTTCCAATATTTCAGGGCTTGCGAGACAGAGGGAATTTCTTTTGACTCATAATGACAGGTAAGCCCTTCCCCTAAAACATCATATAAATCAATTGCTTTTTGATGAGCGGGCGAATAAACATAGCCCATCATGGCGTCTCTCGACTCCCAAGCAGTAATGGTATGATAATAACCTTGATGTGTAAATCTTTGGGCATGGAGATTGCCAGAGCTTTTTGGGGCCAATTGAAACAAAGGTATAGCGTGAAGTAAAAAGTGAAGTTTTTTCAAAAAACTCCTCGGTTTAAAGCCTGTAATGGCAATGATCATGATAAGATTTTAAGAAGTTGATCTTCAATTTTTTTTAAGAGCTGTGCATCTTTAATTTTTTTATTTTTCAAGTCAACAATTTGAAAAATATCAAAAACCTTTTCGCCATAGGTTGAAATTTTAGCAGACTGTACACTTAGATTGTGATCATGAAATATTTGAAGGATATCCATTAATAAACCCTGTCGATCGCCAGATAAAACTTGAAAAGTTGTTGTCAACTTACTCATTTGATTATCAATTGTTATATGAGGTTCGACTTCCATTTTTGTTTTTGAAGAAAACAAAGGCTGATAGATTTCTAACTCTTCTTGGTTAAGGGAGGCAGTAATATTTAGCACAACTCGTTCTTGTTCGTTTTTTTCAATGATAGCTTTTTGAATACTGTTAGTGATCCAAAAGACATCAATAATGTCATTGTTGTTGAGAGAGATTATTCGAGAACCAAGAATATTAATTTGTGATGCATGAAAACCGGCTACGATATCTTTTAAAACACCTGAACGATTAGGGCATATGACGATCGCTGCACCATATTCTCTATTATCATAATTTAAAAAATTAACTGATAGTGCCTTTTTGTTTTTTTGATAGTCATGATAAAAATTAAAAATATCTAAGATCATTTTGGAGGAAAAAGCTTCCCAATAAAAATTAGGAAAATATCGCATCGATTTTTTGATAAAGATTTTCATATCTTTCTCAGCTTGCTCCAAAACCATTGTTTTTAGAGACTCTTGAACAGAGGAGGAGTAGTTGGCTGTATCGAGACCTCGTTGTAAGAAATCTCTAGAGTTAAATAAAAGACTTCTCAAAAGACTGATTCTCCATTCATTAAGAATATTGGGGCCAACCGCTGCAATATCGCAAAGAGTAAAAAGGAATAAAGCATTTATCTTCTCGGGAGTATTCGCGACCACTGTAAAGGAAGCAATGGTATCAGGGTCTTGGGGATCGTTTTTAAATGCTATATCGCTCATCAATAAATGGTTTTCAATTAACCATAATGTTAATTCTTGATCTTCTTTGCTTAAGGGGAGTCGATTAAAAATTTTCTGAGTTAATTCTTTTCCATATATAGAGTGGCTTTTTGGACCTTTTTTTCCAATATCATGAAACAATAAAGCGACATGCAAAGCCACTTTTTGATGAAGACGACTGTAAATCTCTTTATAAAAAGATTTTTTCTTTAATTCATGGAGATGATAGAGCGTAAGTAATAAATGCTCATCCGTGGTGTAATGGTGATAAATATCAAATTGAACCTGACCCCAAACACGACCAAACTCAGGAAAAAGTTCATTGAGAATTTTAGTATCATTGAAATTACGAAGAACTCGAGTAGGGTTTTTTTTTGCAGCAATTATATTTAGGATCGTTTCGTATTGATTAGGTGTCATAGACTTTTTAATCTGTTTTCTTTTTTCCTCAATTGTTTTGAGAAAACGGGGGTGAACAAATAGATTAAGGTTTAAAGAGGATTCAAAAACACCAAGCCAATTTTGTTGTAAATTTTTTAAATTATAATTTTTGAGATGAATAAAACCCTTTTCAATGAAATAGGTTTTACTTAACGACTTTGTTTTTGCGGGTTTGCTTTTATAGATTGTTTTTATGATTAATTCTTCAGGTAGTTTTGAATAAAAAGTATTTAGTAAAGATTCAATTTTAGCAATATTTACAAAAAGATGCTTCATAAAACGCTCCACACCTTTTTCTTTTTGATTGTTTCGATATGATAATTTTTTAGAAATTTTTATTTGATTTTCGATACTTAAATTATCACCTTTGCTGTCATTATATAAATGAACAAATGCCCGAACAGTTAACAGAAACTTCCATGCATTTTTTAATTCCCTTACTTCTTTTGAGGTGAAAATGTTAATTTGTATTAAATCTTCAAGTTTGATTATATTAAACATAAAAATAGACACCCAAAGAATGGTGTGAATATCTCGCAATCCGCCGATACCTTCTTTGATTTGAGGTTCTAAATTACTTTTAATCCCAAGGTAATAATCATGTCGCTCCACTAACTCGAGAAGTTTCTTTTCACTGAGTTTTAAAGGATTCATGCGGCCTATCAGAATTTTAATGGAGCGAACAAACTCTCCGTAATACTCCTCATCGCCAATTAAATGTCTTGACTCAGAAAATTTAGTGACGGTTTTGATATCTTTTTTGGAGTCTATGATCGCTTGTTTTAAGGTTAAAAAGGAAATTCCAACTTCGAGCCCAACATCCCAAAGACTATTATTTAATGATGTAATAAAATTTTTAATGTTTTTATTAGATTTTTTGTATAGGAAAAGCAAATCGACATCACTCTTGGGCGATAAGTCATTTCTGCCGTAACCCCCAACTGCAATTAATGTAAAACCGTCTATTGAATGCTCATTACGAATACTTAGAACAAGATCTTTGACAATATCGTCAACTAATTTTGTATGATGATTATTAAAGATGAAGCCGTCATTGTTTATAATTAAGTTATTAAATAACTGATCTCGTTCAGTTTTATATTTCTTTTTAAGTTTTAATGCCTCGTTCATTTTTAAAATACAAAAATATCATATTTATTTAAAGATATAGAATTTGTTTTAATAAAATGTAAATATTATTATAAAGAATTAAGGTAAACAAAATGCTCAATTTGAAAAATAATAAATTATCATTATTTGGTAGCACTAAAAATTTAGAAAAAAACATTGATGAGTTTGTTAATATTTTATCTGAAGTAGGGCTTTCATTTAGGTCTATAGTAAAAAGATATTTATCTCACTCTACCGATGAAAATTTTGAAGCTATGTTAGAAAAAGTGACGGAAATGGAGAGTAGGGCAGATACGATTACTAAGCAAATAGAACATGCTTTATATGAAGAGACTTTAATTCCTGACTCTAGAAGCGATGTTCTTAGATTATTAGAGCACCTAGACGAATTGATAGGAATGTATCAAGGTAATTGCTATCACTTCTCAATTCAAAAACCAGATTTCCCTGAAGAGTTTCACGCTGACCTGCTAAGCTTAACTGAAACAGTTGTCGATTGTGTAGAGTCTTTATGTTTAACAGTTAGAGCTTTTTTCAGAGATGTGAGATCTGTCAGAGATAATGCGCATAAAGTTACTTTCCATGAGAAAGAGTCTGATATTAAATTTAGCGCACTGGCTCGAAGAATATTTAATTCTAATTTAGAATTAGATCAAAAAATGCATTTAAGATATTTTGTTGAAAAGATTGATCGAATAAGTGATCAAGCTGAGGATATAGCAGACGAATTAATTATATATTCAATTAAACGTTCTGTTTAATTACTAATTCATGGAACTAACAATCATTTTATTTTTGTTTGGAGGGCTATTTTTAGGTTGGTCGCTGGGCGCTAATGATGCAGCCAATGTATTTGGAACTGCAGTTGGCACGAGAATGATTAACTTTAGAACAGCCGCTATTATTTGTAGTATATTTGTTATCTTAGGTTCTGTAGTCAGTGGAGCGGGGACCACAGAAACCATTGGCAAACTCGGTGAGATTAATGCACTGCCTGGAGCCTTTGCATGCTGTATCGCAGCCGGTTTTTCAGTATATTTAATGACTAAAGCGGGCCTACCTGTTTCTACAACTCAAGCTATAGTGGGCGCTATAGTTGGATGGAATCTTTTTACCGGATCTCAGACTGACTACAGCATCTTATCAACTATACTAGCGACATGGATTTTGTGTCCAATATTAGCGGGATTAATCGCCATTAGTATTTTTTCCTTAGTGAAAAAAATTATTATGAATTCCAAAATTCATATCCTAAGATTAGATGCCTATACTCGATTAGCACTTTTGCTTGCAGGTGCATTTGGATCTTATAGTCTTGGAGCAAGCAACATTGCAAATGTCATGGGAGTATTTGTTAATATATCTCCTTTTACAGATATTAAGGTCACAAGTTATTTTACTTTTACTTCTACTGAGCAGTTATTTTTACTTGGAGGCCTTGCTATTGCCGTCGGCGTTTTTACTTATTCTAAAAAAGTTATGTATACGGTAGGTAATGATTTGTTAAAAATTTCACCATTATCTGCTTTTGTCATAGTTTTATCTCATTCAATTGTTTTATTTTTATTTGCCTCAGAGGGATTAAGTAGTTTTTTAACTTCTATAAATTTGCCTTCATTGCCATTAGTGCCTGTTTCCAGTTCTCAAGCTATTGTCGGAGGAGTAATTGGTATTGGTCTATTAAAGGGTGGCAAGGAAGTCAAATGGTCAGTAGCTGGAAAAATTTCAATTGGATGGGTAATTCTCCCATTAATTACAATGCTGATTTCAATGGTAATTTTATACATTTTAAAAAATATGTTTGATTTAAATGTTATTTTTTAAAATTTATCCAAATTATTTTAATTTATAATTAGCTCGATTTACCTGTTGTTTAAATTTATTTAAAGAATTAGGATGATCCGATTATTTTTGTAAATTAAATTAATAAAATGAATATTAATCATCGCCAATACCCTTCTCAACTTAACAAACCAGTTGTTGTAATTTGTCTTGATGGGAGTCAAAAAGAATATTTAGATATAGCCTCTGACGCTGGGCTAACTCCAAACCTTGATCAAATTATCAAAAATGGCGAATTTATTATTGCACATAGCGCTATCCCAAGTTTCACAAACCCGAATAATATTTCAATAGTGACTGGGCAGCCAAGTGCAATTCACGGAATCTGTGGAAATTTTTTTTATACCCCTTCTACCGGAAAAGAGGTGATGATGAATGATCCTCAATATTTAAGAGCACCTACGATTTTTGAAAAGTTTTATCAAGAGGGATTTAAAGTAGCAGTTATTACTGCAAAAGATAAGCTTCGTACCCTTCTAGGTAATGGTTTAAAATTTGATGATAACAGAGCAATATGTTTCTCATCTGAAAAATCTAATCAGGCTACAATTAACCAAAATGGTATTGACAATGTAAATGATTGGTTAGGAATGCCTGTCCCTGATGTTTATTCGCAAGGTTTGTCTGAATTTGTTATGGCAGCTGGGGTTAAAATACTCAAAGAGTTCAAGCCTGACATCATGTATTTATCAACGACTGATTTTATTCAACATAAATATGAACCAGGCCACGAGATAGCAAATAAGTTTTATCAAATGTTTGACAACTATATTGGTCAACTGAATAAAAACGAGATTTCGCTTGTAATTACGGCCGATCATGGAATGAAAGCAAAGACCAATGATATGGGTGAGCCCAACGCTATTTTTCTAGAGGACTATCTTCAAGAAAAATTTCCAGAAGATAATTTTAAAGTTATTTTACCAATTACCGACCCTTATGTAGTTCATCATGGAAGTCTCGGTTCCTTTGCAATGGTTTATGTAGAAAATCAATCAATTATTTCTAATGTGATTGATGAAATTAAAAAAATTCCTGAAATTGAAGAAGTCTTGAATAAACAAGATGCTTGTAAGACTTATCACTTACCAGAAGACAGATCTGGTGACATTATTTGTATGAGCTCAGAGTCTTTTACTATTGGTAGCTCTTTAGACAAACACGACCTTTCGTCTTTAAAAGAGCCCTTACGATCTCATGGGGGTTTGCACGAAAGAGAGGTTCCTTTTATTATTAATTCTCAGAAATCAAACCTATCTGAGCAAGGACAACTTTATAATTACGATGCATTTTACTATGCTATTCATACAGCTAATCTTTAATGAATAAAAAAATGTATATCGCCGGCAAAGAAACTGCTGCCGATAAAACCTTAGACGTCATCAATCCATACAATAATAAGACGGTTGCAACAGTACCTGCCGCCTCCAAAGAACAAGTAAGTCAGGCCTTTAAAATAGCAGCTAATTATCAGCCAAAGCTTACCCGCTACGAGAGACAGCAAATTCTTCAAAAAACGGCAGAATTATTAGTTAAAAATAAAGATGAAATTTCTGATATTATTACAAGTGAGCTTGGTATTTGTAAACAAGACTCATTATACGAAGTGGGTAGGGCTTTTGATGTATTTTCATTAACTTCTCAGTTAGTTATTCATGATGACGGAGAAATTTTCTCTTGTGATCTTACCCCTCATGGAAAAGCGAGAAAAATTTTTACACACCGTGAGCCATTAAATACAATTTCAGTGATTACTCCTTTTAACCACCCTCTTAATACTGTTGCTCATAAAATTGCCCCAGCTATTGCAACTAATAATTGTGTAGTATGCAAACCAACAGAATTAACCCCGCTCACCGCTCTAAAACTTACCGAAATTGTTTATGAGGCCGGTTTGCCGCCAGAGATGATATCAATGATCACTGGATGGCCGGAAGATATTGGAAGTGAGTTTATCCAAAATCCTGAAATTGATATGATTACTTTTACGGGAAGTGTGGCAGTTGGTAAACATATCGCAAATACAGCAGGGTATAAGCGGACCGTATTAGAATTAGGTGGCAACGACCCTTTAATTGTTTGTAATGATTTAAGTGATGAAGATTTATTTAAAGCAGCAGACTTAGCTGTATTAGGAGCTACTAAAAACTCTGGTCAAAGATGTACCGCTGTAAAAAGAATTTTATGCCAAGAAAATGTAGCTGATAAATTTGTACCGCTAGTTTTAGATAGAGCAAAAAAAATTAAATTTGGTGATCCTAAAGATATGAATACCGATATGGGAACAGTAGTGAGCGAAGACGCAGCAAAATTATTTGAAGCACGAGCATTACAAGCAGCGGAGGACGGTGCAAAAATTCTCTATCAATCAGAACGACAAGGAGCCCTCTTGCCACCTATTGTTTTAGATCATGTTAAGTCTAATAGTGAATTAGTAGTTGAAGAAACCTTTGGTCCAATTATTCCGATTATAAGAGTATCCAATGATTTAGAAGATGTAGCAAAAGTTTCTAACTCCACAGCCTTTGGACTGTCTTCTGGGGTTTGCACAAATGACCTTAGAACGGCCAACTTTTTTATTAAAAATTTAAAAGTGGGAACAGTAAACATTTGGGAGGTTCCTGGATATCGTATTGAAATGTCGCCGTTTGGCGGAATTAAAGATTCTGGTTTAGGATACAAAGAAGGTGCTCTTGAAGCCATGAAAAGCTATACTAATTTAAAGACTTACTCACTGCCATGGTAAAGAATATTAATAACAGTCAATATGAATTAGTCATTGTTGGGGCTGGTGTAGTTGGAATGGGTGCAGCAATCGCCGCCCAAAAGAAAGGTGTAAAAAAAATTCTTATAGTTGAACGCCATCAAGCGTGCACAGGAGCATCTATTCGAAATTTTGGATTTATAACTATCACCGGTCTTCGCCAAAAAATAATGCAAGAACGGTCATTACGCTCCAGAGAAATTTGGCTTGATATAATCAAAAAAGCAAAAATTACAATAAACCATCGAGGTCTTTATTTAATAGCGCAACATAAAGAAAGCATCCCTGTTCTGGAGGAATATTTAAAGATCGATCCTCGATCAACGGTCAGATTATTATCTAAAAAAGAAATGGAGTCACACCACCCACTTTTTAAAAAAAATAAAAACTTTGGTGGGCTTCACAGCACTGATGAGGTTCGTATTGAACCAAGATTGGCAGTGCCCGCAGTAGCAAAATATTTAGAATCTACGGGAATTGATTTTTTATGGAAAGAGGAAGTTTTAGATTTTACAGACAAACAAATCGTTACTCAAAAAAGGAAAATTCAATTTAAAAAATTGATTATGGCACCAGGCAATCATTTAAAGGGTTTGGGTCGAAATGTATTTGAAAAAAGAAAAATACAATCTAGCAAATTACACATGTTAAGAGTAATGCCAGAAAAAAAATTCAAGCTTCCAGGGGGGATCATGGCAGATTTGACTTTAATGCGATATCCTGGTTATGAAAATTTACCTTCTAAGAAAAAACTAGATAAAGTCATTCAAAAAACTAGTCGAGCTGAGCTAGATAATGGCATTCATGTGATTGTTGTTCAGGGAAAGGATGGCTCCTTGATTATTGGAGACTCCCATCAGTATACTCATGACACACACTATCCCTTTGAAAAGGAAAAGATTGATACGCTAATTTTAAATAAATTTGAGCAAATCCTCCCCATCGGTAGGTACAATGTAGTTGAGCGATGGATCGGCGAATATCCATCTGGTAAAAACGATTATTTAGATCATTGGCTTGATAAAAACATTTGTATAGCAAATGTTACAACCGGGATTGGCATGTCTACTGGTTTTGCGTTTGCAGAGGATGTGATAAACAAGCTTTATTAGCATCCACTTCTAGTTTATTCGAGATACTCTTTGTCATTAAATCTATTCATCCTTATATTGCTGACAGCGGTTGCCCATACCACATGGAATGTGCTTCTCAAAACATCAGAAAATAAAGTTTTATTTCTAAGAAGCTTTCTTTTGGTGGCAAGCCTAGTCTTTATACCTATTCTTTTTTTCATCAGCCCGCCCGCTCCTAGTTCTTACAAATTTTTGGCTGTCTCTTTATTTATCCATATTTTCTATAATATTTTTCTTATTAAAATGTATAATCATTCAGAAATTTCATTTTCTTATCCAATAGCTCGAGGAAGCCCAACTCTAATACTTTTAGTAGTTTCTCCCTTATTGCTGGGAGATCAAATTACTTTTTTAAATGAAATTGGTGCCCTTGTATTAATTTGTGGAATTTTTTTTTTAATTTTCTCTGAGGGTAATTATAAAAAAATAAATTTTAAAGGCTTGGGTTTGTCATTAATGGTAGCCACTACTATAGTGATATATACCCTCGTTGATGCAAAGGGAGCTCGATTATCTCAGAACGTAATTGCGTATGGAATGTATATGTTTGCTCTTGAGGGGATTACTTTTAACCTAGCCTATATAGTTTTATTTAAAGATAAAAAAATACCAATGTCTTTTATCCTTAAAGAAAAATATAAAATACTCTTAGCTAGTTTCTTAGTAACTTTTGCCTACCTTCCTATTTTATACGCTTTTACGAAAGTTAATGTTCCTTCTGTGGCGGCATTAAGAGAAATTAGTATTCTATTTACTTCTATTTATGGAGTTTATTTCTTAAAAGAAAAAATTGGTTCAATCAAAGTCATTTCAGCCGTGTTAGTGGTGATAGGCTGTATAATTATCCGTATAGCCGCAAATTAAATAAACTGTTCTCAAAATTTTTGTAATTTAATAATTTGGTTACACGATGTTTTATTTTTACAGGTAAGTTTTTATCATTGTTAGTATGGCGTAAAACTTTTTTTACTTTTGCTTTTAGTGCAGCCTCAATGCCAACATCAGAGTCTTCAATAACTAATACCTCATGGGGTTTGAGGTTTAGCTTTTTTGAACCAATTACATACCCATCTTTATAAGGCTTATAAGGAATATCGCCCGTGCATGAAGTAATATTTCCTTTGAAATATGAGAAAAGATTATTTTTTTTTAGAATATTGATGATGTAATTTTCATGGGCATTAGAAACAATTCCAATTTTTAAATTAGTGCTGCGGATAAATTTCTTCAAATGTGGGTAGATCATCGGACTATGTTCTTTAAATGTTTTTTTCAGTAGCTGTTGATAAGTTTTCATTATCTTAGAAAGATCATATTGTTTATCTGTAATTAGGATTTGAAAAAGATGCTCCGAAATAATCCCTATTGTTGATTTTTGTTTAATACTGTTATCATAAGAGATATTCATCCTTTTTAATGTTGATATAGCTGAAGAAAACCAAAGCTTCTCTGAGTCGGCAATTACGCCATCAAAATCAAACAATATTCCCTTTATTTGCTTCATAAAAAATTTTCCTTTTAAATTATCGTAAAAATAGAAAAGTCAACCTTAATAAAGGTTTAACATATGACCAATAGGATTATAATATAAATTATTATTATTAAGGAGGAATATAATGATGAAAGTTAAATCATTATTCTTGATGCTATGTGTCTTGCTATTCGGTTCCGTATCCGCCATGGCGAAAACACAACTTACTGTTTACACAGCAGTAGAAGCAGAAGATCTAAAAAAATATGCAGCAACATTTAATGAAGACCACCCCGATATTGAAATTAATTGGGTTCGTGACTCAACTGGTATTGTTACCGCAAAATTGCTTGCTGAAAAAGATAATCCACAAGCGGATATTGTTTGGGGGTTAGCCGCAACTAGTCTTATGCTTTTAAAAGAAGAGGGAATGTTAGAAGCATACTCTCCAAAGGGCATAGGCGATCTTGATCCTAAATTTAGAGACTCAGCTAATCCGGCAACATGGACGGGTATGGACGCTTGGGTTGCGGCTGTATGCTTTAATACAGTTGAAGGAGAAAAGAGTGGACTTCCTATGCCAAGTTCTTGGCAAGACCTAACAGATCCTGTTTATAAAGGTCACATTAACATGCCAAACCCAAATTCATCTGGAACTGGATTCCTAGATGTTTCAAGTTGGCTTCAGCTATTTGGTGAAGATGGCGGTTGGGCATATATGGACGCTTTACACGCAAACATCAACAACTACACCCACTCCGGATCAAAGCCTTGTAAGCAAGCTGCTGCAGGTGAAGTTGCAATCGGAATTTCCTTTGCTTTTAGAGGTGCAAAATCTAAAGCAGACGGTGCTCCTATTGAAATTATTGTTCCATCAGAGGGTGTTGGATGGGATATGGAAGCAACAGCAATTATCAAAGGAACTAAAAACCTAGAAGCAGCAAAAACATTGGCTGACTGGTCCATAAGCTTAAAGGCTAACCAGATGTACAATGATGCTTATGCTGTTGTTGGTATTCCTGGTATCGCTAAGCCAGTTGAGCATTTTCCTGAAAATCTAGTCGATAGCATGATTGACAATGATTTTGCATTTGCGGCTTCAAATAGATCAAGAATTTTAGAGGAATGGCAAAATCGCTATGACTCTAAATCTGAGCCACAATAATAAAAATAATACTTTTTGCTAAGCTTATATATATAAGCTTAGCATAGGCCATTATGTCAGTATATTTAACAGTATCTAAAATTTGTAAGTCATTTGGCTCTTTTCAAGCCTTAAAAGAGGCATCTTTTAGTGTGAATGAAGGAGAGTTAGTTTGTATTCTTGGTCCTTCGGGATGCGGAAAAACGACTTTGCTGCGCGTTATAGCCGGGTTAGAAGAACAAAACTCAGGAGAAATCGTTCAAAAGGGTGTTACCATATCTAATCTTCCTCCGGATCAAAGAGATTTCGGAATCGTCTTCCAGTCTTATGCTCTCTTTCCTAATTTAACTATTAAAAAAAATATTATATTTGGGCTGCAAACTCGCAATCAAAGTTCAGAAATTATTGAGAATAGACTTAACGAACTGCTGTCGTTAATCGGTTTAGAGTCTCATAAAAATAAGTATCCAGCACAACTTTCAGGAGGAGAACAACAAAGAGTTGCTCTTGCTAGAGCGTTGGCACCATCTCCTGGACTTTTATTACTTGATGAACCTTTGTCTGCTTTGGATGCAAAAGTAAGACAGTTTTTAAGATTAGAAATTAAAAACCTTCAAAAAAAATTAGGTGTTACTACGATTATGGTTACTCATGATCAAGAGGAAGCGTTGTCAATGGCCGACCGTATAATTTTAATGAACAAAGGTGTGATTGAACAAATTGGCACTCCTCAAGAGCTTTACTCTAAACCTGAAACCAGTTTTACAGCTGATTTTATTGGTAAAACAAATTTAATTTCCGCCAAAAAGATATCTGAAAATAAAATTAAAATGTTTGGACAAGAGTTTGATTGTAGTGAGCCTTTGATGAGTGAAGAGATTACAGTTGCTATACGCCCAGAGGATATCAAAATTTCAAAACAATTAAGTGAACCTAATATTATTCAGGGCAGGGTATTAGAAATAGAATTTTTGGGCTCATATTCTATCGGTCAGATTGAGGTTCAATACAATGATCAAAAAGAAATCCTTATATGTCATTTGCCCATCGACAATAATGAACAAAGCTCAATAGCTAAAAACTCACAAATTTCTTTTTCCCTCAATCCAAATTCTTTAAAAATTGTTTCTAGTTAGTAATTGGGAATGAAAAAAAGCAAAGACGATTATTTAACCGTTTTCTTTATCGGAATTGCGGCTACTTATATCTTGGTGTCTTTGGCTTTGCCAATGTATGCAATCTTATCTAAAAGTATTGAAAATAAAGATGGTTTGTTTATTGGATTAGAAAATTATAAATACTACTTTTCTAATCCTTCACTTTTTTACTCTATTTATAATAGTCTTTACGTTTCTATTATTTCAACAATCATTTCAGTAAGCCTATCTTTCATGTTCGCATTTGCCTTAACCCGAAGTTGCATGGTTGCCAAACCTTTTTTTCGCTCTATTGCAATGATCCCCATACTTTTACCCTCTTTATTAGCGGGCATAGCTTTAATTTATTTATTTGGTAATCAAGGGATATTTAAAGAACTTTTGATGGGGAAGAGTATTTATGGACCTATTGGGATTGTCATAGCTGAGGTTTTTTATACATTTCCTCATGCGTTATTAATAATTATTACTGCTTTATCAATCGCTGATGCAAGATTATATGAAGCAGCAACCGTATTGCGCGCTGGTCCAATAAAAACTTTTTTTACAGTTACTATTCCTTCAGCAAAATACGGATTAATGAGCGCCTGTTTTGTAGTTTTTACTCTCGTAATAACTGACTTTGGCATCCCAAAAGTTGTGGGTGGACAATATAACGTTTTAGCAATTGATGTTTATAAACAAGTTATCGGGCAACAAAATTTTGAAATGGGAGCAGTAGTTAGTGTTGTCCTTTTAATACCTGCCATGCTTGCTTTTGTTGTGGATAGAATTGTTCAAAAAAAACAAGTTTCAATTTTGACCGCTCGCTCAGTTGTGTATCAACCTAAAAAAAACAAAGTTCTAGATACTATCATGCTTGTTTACTGCATAATCATTTCAATATGTATTTTGACGGTTGTCGGTATGTGCTTGTATGCAAGTTTAATTAAATTTTGGCCCTACAATCTCTCCTTATCATTAAAAAATTATCAATTTGATTTAATGGATGGGGGAGGTTGGGACTCTTATTATAATTCAATCAAAATGGCTTCCTTTGCTGCTCTTTTTGGCACTCTAATTGTTTTTACAACTGCCTACTTCGTTGAAAAAGCTCGATCATTTAAGCCAGCCAGAATTATGATGCACCTACTATCAATGATGCCCATGGCCATACCAGGAATGGTTTTAGGATTAGCTTATATTTTCTTTTTTAATAACCCCAATAATCCATTTAATTTTATTTATGGAACAATGGCTATTTTAGTAATTTCTACTATTACTCACTTTTATACAGTTTCTCACCTAACGGCGCTCACGGCATTAAAACAAATCGATAATGAATTTGAGAGTGTAGCCTCTTCTTTAAAGCAACCCTTTTATAAAATGTTTTTTTCAGTTACTGTTCCAATAAGTCTTCCTGCAATATTTGAAATTGGTATTTATTTCTTTGTCAATGCAATGACTACCGTATCGGCAGTCGTCTTTATCTATGGACCTAAAACCACATTGGCTTCAGTAGCTGTGCTTAATATGGATGATGCGGGAGATATCGCTCCAGCTGCAGCAATGGGAATGCTGATCTTTTTTACAAATGCCGCAGTAAGGATTGCTTATGTGGTCTTCACAAAAAATATCTTGTCACGTTTTCAAAATTGGAGATTTAAAACAGCTTAAATCAATTTCTTCTTCTTTAATCTATTCTTTCTTTACAATATTTTTAATTGGAACAAACCACTTCCTGAATACCCAATATTTTCAAGCATTTAATATGCACAGTTTTTATTAAAAATATTAATTTTTGTAATAAAAATTTAACAGAATTGACTATAATATGTATTCATAAATTTTAAGGAGGAAATATGTTAAAATTATTAACATTATTATTACCTATTTCTCTATTCTCGCTTGGTGCCGAGGCAGGCTCTCACTCCGGATGTAAAGCCATTACTGTCTCTGACATGATGGGCATCTCTGAAGGAGCATATCCTCAGCAGTATGAATTAGAGGAATTTGAGAACCTAGCTAAATGTGAACTTTCATTTAGTGAAAATCCCGATATTAATGCTCAAAACGATCGTATTCGTGGTAACGGTAAGTTAGCAAGTGTTGCAGACAGATTGCCTTCAGAGCCATTAGTAGTTGTTCCGTATGACACTATTGGCCAATATGGCGGCACACTAAGAATGCTAGCTAATGCTACTGAATCAGGAACCTCTGATATGTTATCAGTGCGCCATGTAAATTTTGTCCGTTTCTCTGATGACCTTCAGACAATCGTTCCAAACGTAGCCAAAGCTTGGGAGTGGAATTCTGATTTTACAGAATTAACCTTTTTTTTAAGGGCCGGTCATAAATGGAGTGATGGCGCTCCTTTTACAGCTGAGGATGTTAAGTTTTGGTATGACAATTTAATGTTTGATAGCAACGTTCGTGAAAAGCCCTATGACTACCTACAAGTTGCTGGAGAAAGAATGGAAGTAGAAGTGGTCAATGATACTACTGTGAAGTTCATTCTTCCTGCTGCCAAGCCAGGTTTGTTATCACACTTTGCTACATCTTATTGTCTAGGGTTTGCTCCTAAGCACTTCTTAGGTCAGTATCATCCAGATGTGAACCCTAATGCCGATCAGTTAGCTCAAGAGGCAGGCTTTGAAAATGGGTATGCTGTTTTATCAGCCTATTATGGAAACTCATGTTGGACTGATACGCCCTCTCCAATGTTATCAGCTGCAGACAAAGTCGATAACCTTCCAAAAGATGCTTATCCTAGTCTAGAAGCCTATGTAACAGTAGCGGAAACATCAGAAGGTAGAAAATTTGCTGCTAATCCATACTTTCACATGGTTGACACAAAAGGTAATCAATTACCATACATCAGTGAACAAAATGAAACTTTCATTCAAAATAACAATGAAGTTAGAATGCTGAAGTTAACCAATTCAGAAGTAGAATATCTTGCGCAGAATCTTGCCTTAGAATTTGCTCCTCAGCTTTTAGATG
Organism: Pelagibacteraceae bacterium; assembly: GCA_008638215.1. Lineage (GTDB taxonomy): Bacteria > Pseudomonadota > Alphaproteobacteria > HIMB59 > HIMB59 > HIMB59. The sequence goes on along the minus strand of VTPN01000001.1, from coordinate 34,068 downwards.
GTGCAGAAAAAGGTAATTATTCAGTTGATATTAAACCAGGTGTTTCTATTCCGGTTTTCAGTTTTAACTATAATATTACTGACAAAGATAAAAACACTGTCTTTAATGATGTTCGCTTCCGTGAGGCAATGTCACTAGCTATTGATAGGGGAGCTATTAATGATGCGGCATACTTTGGGTTAGGAAACCCACAGCAGTATATTCCGTTTTCTCCTGCTCCAAGCTTTGTGGACTCTAAATACCTAAATCATAAAATTGCCTATGATCCCGATGAAGCAGGCAAGTTGCTTGATGCAGTTGGATTAGTGGATAGCGATGGTGACGGTATGAGAGAGTATAATGGAAAGCCATTTACTTTGAATATGAACTTTTCTGATCAAGGCTTACCTTTAATTGAAGCAGAGATAGTTGCTCAAAACTGGACAGACGTTGGTATTAAGACGACTTTCAAGCAAGTAACAACGGATGAGTATCGAACAGCACAATCGGCAAACGAACTAGAGGTTCACTTGTGGAAAAAAGGACAACCTTTGCCTACAATTCTCTCTACAAATGAGCTATTTGTTCCGCCATTTGAAAACTACTTTGGCCACCGTAATGGAATGTTATGGGCAGAGTATTTAGATACTAATGGAGCCTCTGGTGTCAAGCCGCCTCAATATATTTCTGATATGATTGCAGATATAAATGAGTTCCAAACCCTTGTGGTTGGATCTCCCGAGTCAGATAAGTTAGGGGCAAAATTAGTAAAAACTATGACAGAGAATCTATTGTTCATTGGTACCGTTGCTGGTCCAGCTCCGATCTATCATCGAAACGAGCTGCAGAACTTCCCAGAGTTCAAAACAGCATCATATGAGTACTACAGAACATACCCATATAGACCTCAACAGTGGTTTTTAGCTGAGTAGTCAAAGAAACTTATAATTAATTTACATACGGACAGTTTAAACTGTCCGTATTTCTTATTTATATAAATGAAAAATATCTACCAGTTCATAGCCGTCAGATTTGGCTTATCCATCATTACGCTTTTACTAATAAGCTTTATTGTTTTTTCATTGATGGAATTAGTGCCAGGAAATTGTGCAGAGAGATATTTGTCTTTTAAACAAAGTAGCGGACAAAATATTACGTTTCAAGATATTGCCGCTGAAGAAAGAAGGTTAGGGTTAGATCGCCCTTTCCTAATTAGATATAGCAGTTGGGTTTTAAATGCATTTCAAGGTGATTTTGGAACTAGTTGTATTATGCGAGTAGATATTAGCACTCTTTTAATTCCAAAATTTGGAATGTCCCTTGGCATATGTATAGTTGCTTTAATCCTGGCTTATAGTTTGGCCATTCCATTTGGAATTATCTCCGCTACAACGAAAAATAAAATTTTAGATAGTTCTCTTAAGTTTTTTAGTTATCTGGGTTTGGCGCTTCCAAATTTTTTAGTAGCTTTAGCGGTTATGTTATTCTCTACTATTTATTTTGGCGATACTTTAACCGGTCTGTTTTCTCCTGAGTATCAAGATGCTCCTTGGAGCATGAAAAAATTTCTAAACTTTTTAGCACATGCTTGGCTTCCAATTTTTATTTTAGGTTGGGCGGCTACCGCCCTTGCGCTTCAAACTGTTAAAGCATTAGTAATCGATGAGAATAAAAAACTCTATGTGACAGCCGCTAAAGCAAGAGGAGTTACTGGAAAAAGATTATTATTAAATTATCCAACTCGCCATGCATTAAGTCCTCTAATTAATTCAATTGGCTTTGATTTAAATCGTATTTTTAATGATTTACCGATTGTTGCGCTCATCTTGGCTATTACTGATGCTGGTTCTTTGCTTCTTCAAGCACTAGTTCGCTCAAATGACCAGCAATTAGCCGGGGCAATTATTTTTTTAATGACCGCAACTATTATTATAATCAACTTTATAACTGATATTGTCCTATCTATCATTGACCCTAGGGCGCGCAAAGGAATGTTAAATCAAAAATGAGCCGAACAGAAATTCTCTCACAAAAACAATTAGTCTTTCAGCGCTTTAAAAAAAATAAATCCGCTAAAATAGCTACCTTTTTTCTCCTTTTTCTTATTTCCTTGGGTATTTTTTCCGACTTTTTATCTCCCTGTAAACCAACAATCGCAGGCGCGGACAAGGATTATATTAATGGGGCACCCCAAATACCCCGATTTTGGGATGAAAATGGTTTTTCTATTCGACCGTTTTTGTACTCCACGGAGAGAACAAGATCAATTGAAACCAATTTTCGTTGGGTAGAAACAGTCAACAAAGAAGAAAGACGCTACGTTTATTTTTTTGTCAAAGGATGGGAGTATACTTTCTTAGGAATAACCTTTGATAGACATTTATTTGGTGTTGATAAAGGGCAAATTCATATTTTTGGCACCGACGAAACTGGTAAAGATATTTTTTCAAGGACATTAAAGGCAATTTTTATTTCCTTGGCCGTCGGTCTGTTGGGCTTGGTGATCAAACTTTTTATGTCTCTTTTGGTGGGAGGTTTGGCCGGATATTTTGGCGGATGGGTAGACAGTATTTTATCAGCTATTACAGATGCAATCCGAACAATCCCTCCAATTCCACTATTTATGGCTCTGGCAGCCTTTATTCCAGATACCTGGAGTGCAGAAATGCGTTTCTTTTATATCGCAACTATTTTAGGGTTGGTAGATTTTCCTACCTTGGCTCGTCGACTTAGAACCCATCTTCTTTCAGAGCGAAATCAAGAATATATCCTTGCGGCCCAACTATGCGGAACAAGTACATTTAAAATAATTTATAAGCACTTATTGCCAAGTTTTACTAGTTATATAATAGTTGATACCTTAATAAACTTTCCATATATGATTTTAGCCGAAACATCTTTAAGCTTTATAGGACTTGGACTACAAGACCCTGTCAATAGTATTGGTGTAATGTTAGAGAACGCAACCAAAACAGACGTTCTTCTTAACTACCAGTGGTACTATATTCCTACATTATTTTTTATCGCATTAGTCATGGCTTTTGTTTATGTCGGCGATGGTATTAGAGATGCTGCGGATCCTTATCGAGTTCAAAAGTAATGACTTTAGTAAAAATAGAAAAGTTAAAAATTCATTTTGATACTGATGAGGGGCAACTATTGGCTTTAGATGATGTCAGCTTTAATGTTGATCAAGGTGAGATTTTGGGAATTGCTGGTGAGTCTGGCTCTGGAAAGAGCATCACCGCTAAATCTTTAATGCAACTTAATGATGAAAATGCCATATACGATCAAAACAGTAGGGTGTTATATGAAAATCAAAACCTACTTGAACTAGATGATGAAAAAATGATCCCATATCGGGGTAAAATTTTTTCAATGGTATTTCAAGAACCTATGGCAAGTTTTGCTCCTGCTATACGTATTGGTGATCAGATGATTGAGCAACTACAAATACATGAGCAGCTATCCGATGAAGCTGCGCGTCAACGCTCTATTGAAGCGCTGACTAGCGTTGGAATTCCAAATGCGAAAAACTTAATTGATCAGTATTCTTATGAATTTTCGGGGGGCATGAGACAAAGAGCCATGATCGCAATGGCTTTATCTACCAATCCAAAGCTTTTAATCGCAGATGAGCCTACAACAGCTTTAGATGTTACTATTCAAGCACAAATTATAAACCTCATTAAAAAAGAAGTTCAAGATCGTAACATGGGCGTAATCTTTATAACTCATGACTTAGCTCTTCTTGCCCAGACAGCTGATCGTATTTTGATTATGTATATGGGAAAAATTGTAGAGAGCGGCACGGTTTACCAGGTATTAACTAATCCTCAACACCCCTATACAAAAGCACTTATTGAGTCGTCACCTAATATTGAAAATTTTCAAAAAAAACTTTTGCCTATCGGGGGAGAAGTTCCTTTGTTAAAAGATCGTCCTCAAGGTTGTGTTTTTCAAAATAGATGTTCTCAATTTATAAATAACAAATGTGATAAAGAGTCACCACTTATAAAAGAAATAGAAGATAATCATTTTATCTCTTGTCACCTTCACCATGAGTAGTTTTATCAAAGTTAACAATCTTGACGTTCAATACTCTCGAGGAAGAAGAAGTCTTTTTGAAAAAGAAGAATTTTTTAAGGCGGTGGATAATGTTAATCTTTCAATAAACAAAGGAAAGATTGTTGGATTAGTAGGAGAGTCAGGCTCTGGCAAATCAACCCTTGGTAGGGCTTTGCTGGGAGCAAAAGAATTTCATCATGGATCTATTCACTATAATTTTGAAGAAGGCAGCATAGATCTAAGCAATCTTTCAAAAAAAAATCTGCGAGATTTTCGCTCTAAAGTCCAATTAATTTTTCAAGACCCATACAACTCTTTGAGCCCTCGAATGACAGTCAGAGATATTATCGCAGAACCCTTAGAGGCATTAGGTATGACTAAGTCTAAAAGTGAAACCGATAATAGAGTAATTGAGATTGCTCAAAAATGTCAATTAAACATTAATCATCTCAATCGTTTCCCCCACTCTTTCTCTGGAGGACAGCGACAACGAATTTCCATTGCTCGATCTTTAATTGCCCAACCGGAATTTATTGTTGCGGATGAGAGCGTAGCTGCTTTAGATGTTTCAATTCAAGCAGGAATATTACAGTTATTAAAATCTATACAAAATGAAATGGGATTAACAATTATGTTCATTAGTCATGATTTAAGTGTGATATCAAATTTTTGTGATGAAGTGGCAGTGATGTACCTAGGAAAAATTGTAGAGTATGCTCCTAAAAACGAAATCTTTCTAACCCCTAAACATCCTTATACGCAAGCTCTACTCAATGCCGTGCCGTCAATTAACCCTCATAAAAAAAATATTCAAAAAACTTTAGAGGGAGAAATCCCCAGTATTTATGATCGTCCACAAGGCTGTGTTTTTCAAAGTCGTTGTTCTAAAGTTACTGATCAATGTCGTCAAAATGAACCATCCCTCAAAAAATTTCATAATCATGAAGTTGCCTGTATAAATTTAGATGACTAAATATATTTATTTTATAATATTTAATTATGAACATTGAACTACTTCCATCACGATCAAAACACCAATATTTTCGTGGTAACTTGCATGGTCATACCACCCACTCTGATGGGGCGCTTTCACCAGAGGATGTTGTAAAGCACTACCAACAACTTGGTTATGATTTTATCTGTTTGTCCGATCACCTATGGACGAATAAAGATTATTGTGCCCCTGATGTTTTAGACTCGAGTTCACTAAATACTGAAAATTTTATTACTATTCCCTCTGCTGAAATCCATTGTTTAGGAAAAAAATATGTTCGTGACGGACTTTGGCATATTGTTGCTAATGGATTGCCCTTGGACTTCCTACCGGCTAGCGATCAAGAAACGGCCCCAGAACTAGTTAATCGAGCTCTTCAAGCTGGCGCATTTGTGACCATCGCGCATCCTGACTGGTATAGTCTAACTTTTGACGAAATTATGTCTGTTAGTCACGCACACGGTGTAGAAATTTTTAATAATTCTTGTCATATAGAAGCGGGGAGAGGTGGTGGAATAGCTGCTGCTGATTACTTATTGCAAGAAAAACATAAAATTGTATTAACGGCCACTGATGACTCGCATTTTCGAATAAATGATGCAGGTGGCGGATGGGTTATGGTGGCGGCAAAAGAATTATCAGAACAGGCTCTCTTAGACGCACTTAAAAAAGGACAATACTATTCATCCACTGGTGTTGAAATTTTAAAATTTTCTATAAATGAAAAAAAGGTTCAGTTGGTTTGTTCTCCCGCTAGTCATGTTTGTGTAGCTGGTTCTGGAAGTAGCTCAAAATATCATAATGGACAAAATTTGACATCTGTTGAATTAGATTTAACAAATTTTAATTCTGACTGGTTTCGAATTACAATCATTGACTGTATTGGCAGATGTGCCTGGACTAATCCAATTTGGATTTAAATTTTAATCTTAAAGTCTAGTCTTAATGAAATTACTTAATAAAAATTATATAAATGCCATTTTTTTTTTAATTGCAAATATAGTCTTATTATTTTTCATTCAATTTGAACTAGTTTTACTATTATTAATATATGAAGTAATAGCAATTTTATTTGTAAAAAAATACTTTGAAAATAAATTAAGAGATAAACAAAAATCAAAAGACATTCCAAATAATGGAAGTATTGAAAAAGAAATTACGTTAGATTTTTTTGATCAATATTCTTCTGCTGTCTTTGTTTTAAGAAAAGATTTCACGATTTATACTCAAAATTTATCTTGTAAGTCAATTTATGGAGAACAAAAAGATAAAGATATTCTGTCAATAATCAGAGATTATGACTTTATTGTTCAATTTGAAAAATTCAAAAAAAATAATAGCTATTCTGTTTTTAATTGGAGTAAGCCTCTTCCAACCAGAAAATATTTTAAAACAGAAATATTTGAAATCTCTAAATTTTATATTGTAATAGTTACTGATATTACTTTTGACAAAATTAAAGAGGAGCAGCAAGGCGATAACTTAACTAGCTTAACACATGAGTTAAAAACACCTTTGTCAGTAATAATTGGTTATCTAGAAACAGTTGATTTAAATAATCTTTCAATTCAAGAAAATCAAAATTACTTAGATATTATTAACGCAAAAACTTTTCAAATAAGAGATTTAATTGACCAAACACTTAAGTTAGCCGAAATTGAATCTCTATCCATTCAGAAAATAAGTAATGATTTACATTTACTATTAGAAAAATCATTAGAGAACTACTCAATTTTGTTCAAGAAGAAAGGCATTCAACTTCATATCGACATTGAAGCTTCAAGAGAAATATTTTTTGATTTCACTGCAAATGATTTTGATTTTATTTTAAATAATCTTCTGTCTAACGCTTTGAAGTACACCCCTACGGGAAAAAACGTATATGTTACAACAAAGAAACTAAATAATAAGATATCAATTATGATTAAAGATGAAGGCATTGGTATTTCTCAAAATGATTTACATAAAATTACCACTAAGTTTTTTAGAGCTGATCAAAGTAGAAATAGTGAGACAGGAGGACATGGCCTGGGTCTTGCGATAGTTGATAAATTGCTCTCCAAAAATGGACATAAACTAGAATTTTCAAGCAGTTTAGGGGAAGGGTCCACCTTTAAGATAGATCTTCTCTTGTCATAAAACTTTAACATTTCTTTAATATTTCATTTACTTAACTAAAGTATTTTTTCCTCATTAATCGAAAATCAAAGGAAAACAATAATGAAAAAACCATTTGTGACTTTATTAGCGCTTGTTGTTTCAACACTTTTTGCTGCTGAGTCTTTTGCAAGGGATCAAATAAATATAGTAGGTTCATCTACTGTTTACCCATATGGAACTGTAAATGCTCAAAGATTGGGTGAGTCCGGATTCAAAACGCCTACCTACAATCCAACTGGTACTGGTGGTGGAATGAAGTTATTCTGTGCTGGTGTTGGTGTTGAGCACCCAGATATCACTGGTGCATCTAGAAACATGAAAGCTAGTGAAGCAGCACTTTGCCTAGAGAACGGTGTAACAAACGTGATCGAAGTAATGTGGGCTAACGACGGAATTACATTTTCGCACTCAAACACAGCTGAAGATTTCGCTCTAACAAGAAAAGATATTTGGAAAGCTATGGCAGCATATGTTGTGGTTGACGGTAAAATAGTAGAAAACCCATACTCATCATGGAACGAAATCAGAAGCGATCTTCCTGATTACAAAATTGAAGTACTAGTTGCCCCTCCATCATCAGGAACAAGAGATGCTTTTGACGGTGGTGTAATGGAAAAAGGTTGTGAACTTCCTGAAGATAGGGAAGATGACTGCGTTCTTTACAGAGAAGACGGAAGAGTCATTGAAATGGGTGAGAACGACACTCTAATCGCACAAAAACTGAACGAAGATAACCAGCGTTTTGGTTACTTTGGTTACTCTTATCTTAAAGATAACGGTGACAAGCTAAAAGCTGCGAGCGTTGAAGGAGTTTTACCAACAGGTGAAACAATTGCTTCTTATGAGTACCCAATGGCAAGACCATTATTCATCTACTTAAAAGCGGACCACATTGGTGTTGTGCCTGGTATTCAGGAATTTGCACAAATGATGGCAAGTGAAGAGGCGATTGGTGATAATGGTTACCTAACAAAAATTGGCGCTGCCCCGATGGTTCCTGAGCTAATCTCAAGAGTTAGAAACATCACTGATACTTTAGATCCAATGGGTTTCAGCATTGAATCGTGTGCAAATAAAGAACACCCACTTAAAAATGCTGGTTACGCTTTCTCAGGAAAGCTTTGCCCATAACCACTAACAATTAATTTATCAAGGGGGTAGATTTCCTACCCCTTTTTTTATAAATCTGTAAGGTAAAAATCTACCAATGCAATATTTAGCCCTTTTATTATTGTTTGCTGTGTCGTATGGGTTTTTTTATTTTGGAAAAAATAGGGCTTTAAAAATAAAGTTTTCTAATAACGCAAGACTAGCATCTCTTCCTGACTACTATGGTTACTTTTTAGTTTTAATTGTTTTATTGCCCTCACTGTTAATTTGGTTTTTTTTATTAATATATAAACCTACTTTTGAAGAAATGTATGTGATGACGCCTACGTTATTTCCTGATTTAGCAAATTGGTCTGACTCTAAACTAGGATTAATACTTAATAAAATCACAAATTTATCGCTTATAGTTAATATTCCTGAAGTAGATCTTATGAAAGGCCAGCTATCACTTTTAAATATGTCGTCTGAAAGTGAAAAAATTGCTGCAAAAAATCTTGCTTCTTTTGATAGCATATATGGTTGGTCTGTCGTTGTAGTCTTTATTTTATTACCAATCATCATAGGATTATTGGTATCTAGGCTAATTAATCAAAAGTTAAATGTTCAACCCTTAGTAGAAAAAATAATTATCAACATCATTAGATTAAGTTCAATTATTGCAATTTTAATAACCTTTGGAATTTTCTTTTCTCTTATTTTTGAAGCTATTAAATTCTTTCAATTTGTAAATTTTATGGATTTCTTTTTTAACACATCGTGGAATCCTAATCGTGCATGGGTAATTAGTAGTGCTGAAACAGTTGATAAAGAAGTTCTCAAAGATGCCTTTGGATGGATTCCTCTACTTACGGGAACCTTGTTAGTTGGCTCTGTCGCAATGTTCGTTGCATTGCCTCTTGGTTTAGCCTCTGCAATTTATTTGGCTGAATATGCTTCGCCAAAAGTCAGAGATATTGCAAAGCCAATAATTGAAATTTTGGCTGGTATTCCAACTGTAGTTTATGGATTTTTTGCAGCTTTAACTTTAGCGCCAATGTTAAAACAGTTTGGTGACTCAGTTGGCATCAATATTTCTGCTGAGAGCGCTTTGGCCGCTGGTTTAGCTATGGGGGTCATGATTATTCCTTTTGTGTCTTCATTGAGCGATGATGTAATTAGATCAGTTCCCAATCCTCTTAGAGAGGGGTCTTATGCTCTTGGCGCAACCAAATCTGAAACAATTAAAAAGGTTATCTTACCGGCTGCGTTGCCAGGCGTTATGGGTTCTTTTCTATTAGCAATTTCAAGAGCTATAGGTGAGACCATGATTGTTGTAATGGCGGCTAGCTTGAGAGCAAATTTAACATTTAACCCATTAGAGCCAGCAACAACAATTACGACACAAATAGTTACTGCCTTAATTGGAGATGTGGAATTTACCAATCCAAAAACTTTAGTTGCATTTGCTTTGGGTTTGACCTTATTTGTTATGACATTAATTTTAAATGTAATCGCAGTAGTTATCGTCAGAAAATATAGAGAAAAATATGAGTAATATTAAAAAAAGATTAAGCGCTGAGCGACGTTTTAAATTCTATGGGCAAGTTGGAGTTTTTTTATCACTGTTATTTGTTTCTTTATTAATAATCAAAATTTTCTCCACCGGGAGTGGGGCTTTCTTTAGAACAACAATTGAGACAGATATATTTTTTGACCCTGAATTAATGAATGTAGATCAAAACTCCTCTGATAAAGAAATATCAAGAGCATCTTTTGAAAAATTAGCAGATGGAGTAATTGATTTTAATTTTAAAAATCTTAGCGAAGATGAATTTATAAAAATTAGAGAAATGTATACAAGACGATTTGATTATCAACTAAGAGATTATTTCTTAAAAAATAAAGAAGTAATCAACAATACAGTAACTTTAGAAATATCAGCGTCCTCAGATCTTGATCAAATTGTAAAGGGCAATTACCCTAGAAATGTCCCTGAGTCTCAAAGAAAAATTAATGATTATCAGTTAACAATTTTAGATGAATTGACTTCAAAGGAAAAAATTGGTTCTACATTTAATTTTTGGTTTTTCACTAATGGAGACTCTCGTGATCCTGAAACGGCAGGAATATTAGGCGCTATTATGGGATCCCTTTATGCGCTAATGATTTGTTTAGTATTTTCATTTCCTATTGGTTTATTTGCGTCAGTCTATTTAGAAGAGTTTACAAAGCCAGGTAAGATGACAGATTTAATAGAAGTTAATATCAATAATCTTGCTGCAGTTCCGTCTATAGTATTTGGATTATTAGGACTTGGAATGTTAATTGGAGTTTTTAATATGCCTTTTCAAGTACCCCTGGTTGGAGGTTTGACGCTGGGATTTATGACCTTACCTACCATAATTATAGCTTGTAGGTCTTCTTTGCGCGCGGTACCACCCTCAATAAGACACGGCGCCCTTGCTCTTGGCGCAACAAAAGTGCAAACAACTTTTCATCACGTAGTCCCTTTAGCTCTTCCAGGAACTCTGACAGGAACAATTATCGGAATGGCCCAAGCTTTAGGCGAAACGGCCCCCCTATTAATGGTTGGTATGGTGGCATTTGTAATGGAAATTCCAGGAGGTCCCTTAGATCCAGCAACTGGTTTACCATCTCAAATTTATCTTTGGTCTGAGAGTGCTGAACGAGGCTTTATTGAAAAGACTTCTGCTGGTATCATGTTGCTACTTCTTTTTTTAATTGTGATGAATCTCGCCGCTATACTAATAAGAAGAAAGGTTGAAGTTAAATGGTAAATATTATTTCTACTAAAAACGTGAACGTTCATTATGGTGACAAACAAGCTATCAATAACATTAGTTTAGACTTTATGAAAAATAAAGTAACGGCTCTTATTGGGCCTTCAGGATGTGGTAAATCTACTTTTTTAAGATGTTTAAACAGAATGAATGATGTAATTGAGATTTGTAAAGTTGAAGGTCAAATTTACATGAACGATACTGACATTTATAGTAATGAAATAGAAGTAGAACATTTAAGAGAAAAAATTGGAATGGTTTTTCAAAAACCCAACCCATTCCCAAAATCAATATTCGATAATGTTGCTTATGGCCCTAGAATTCACGGTTTTACTGATAAAAAAAATGAAATGGATGAAATTGTAGTTACTGCTTTAAAAAAAGCAGGTTTATTTGAAGAAGTTAAAGATCGATTAGATGATTTAGGAACAAGCTTGTCCGGCGGTCAGCAGCAAAGACTATGTATTGCCCGTGCAATTGCGGTGAAACCAGAAGTAATTTTAATGGATGAGCCTTGTTCTGCTCTTGACCCTATTGCCACCTCAATTATCGAAGAATTAATAACCGAACTCAAGGAAAGCTATACTATTATTATAGTAACTCATTCTATGCAACAAGCAGCTAGAGTATCTGATAAAACAGCTTTTTTTCACCTAGGCAATCTAATTGAAGAGGGAGATACTACTAAAATTTTTACGAAACCAGATAACCAAAAAACTAATGACTATATTACAGGAAGGTTTGGATAATAATGCCTCATACAGATAAAAATTACGAAAATCAGATTAATTCAATTAATGAAAAGCTAGTTAAGATGGGATCAATTTTAGAACAACAATTTAGCGATGCCTTAAAAGTTGTTGCTTCAAGAGATCAAAATTTAGCAAATACCGTCATTGAAAAAGATAGCTTAATAAATCAGCTAAATCATGAAATTAGTGATTTAGTTTTTCAAATTATTGCAATGAGACAGCCAATGGCAGACGATTTGAGATTTTTATTTTGCTCAATTAAGATCATTAGAGATCTTGAAAGAATAGGGGATCACCTAACAACTGTTGCAAAAAAAGGATATAGAGTAAGCACTAATATCCCTGACCAACTTATTGAAAAACTGGAGATACTAGGGGGAAAGGCTTCTCTTATGACACATGATGCATTGAACTGCTTATTTGATAGAAAAATTGCAGATGCTGATAAAATAGCCGAACGAGATCATGTTATTGATGAATTGCATGCTAGTTTTATCAAAGACGTCCTTTCTTATATGAAAGAACACGATGATTTTATTCCCGACTCCTTAGCTTTAATCCAAATTTCAAAAGGTATTGAGCGTATTGGAGATTACGTAACCAACATTATGGAAGAAGTACATTTCTTAATTGAAGGCAAGTACAATAATTCTTAAAAAAATTGTTTCCTAAAATATTAGTAGTCGAAGATGATCAGTCTATTTCAGACCTTATCTCTTTGCATTTAAAAAAAAATAATTTCGAATATTTAGTTGTCCATAATGGAGAAGACGCCTTATCACATCTTGATACATTTATGCCTGATTTTGTTATTTTGGATTGGATGATACCGGGTCTTTCGGGCTTAGAGGTTCTTAGAAGAATTCGAAATAAGCAAGAGTATAAAAACCTGCCCATATTAATGCTTACAGCAAAAAACTCCGAACAAGATAAGATCATAAGTTTTGAAAGCGGATTAGATGATTATATTACCAAGCCTTTTTTACCTAGTGAACTTATCGCAAGGGTTAAAGCAATTTTAAAAAGAACCAGTCAGTCAAATCAAGATCAAGAAAATCTTATTTTTAATGAAATTAAAATAAACACCGTTCAAAAAAAAGCCTACAGAGGAGAAAGGCGACTTAACCTTGGCCCAACAGAATTTAATATTTTATTTTTCCTACTAAAGAATAAACAAAGAGTATTCTCTCGAGAGCAGATATTAAATAAGATTTGGCCCAATCAAGTCAATGTAGAGTTAAGAACTGTTGATGTCCACATTCGTAGACTTCGAAAAGAACTAAATAAAAATGAAGAGAAAGATATAATTCGCACAGTTAGGTCGGCTGGCTATTCCCTAGATTTTGATGAATAATAAGAAAAAAATCTTAGTCCTTTGTACGGGTAACTCTTGTCGTTCAATTATGGCAGAAGGGCTAATCAATCATTTTGGTAAAGATGATTTTCAAGCCTTTAGTGCCGGTAGTAAACCCACAGGCTATGTTCATCCAATGAGTTTAAAAACTTTAAAAAAATCAGGTATTTTTGAAACAGATTACAAAAGCCAATCTTGGGACGAATTCAGTGATATAAATTTTGATTTAGTGATCACAGTTTGTGATAATGCTGCTGGTGAATCTTGCCCTGTTTATTTAAGCAGCGCACCTAAAGTGCATTGGGGCGTTGAAGATCCAGCTAAGTTTAAGGGCAGTGAAGAAGAAATTGAAAATGAATTTCAGCGAATTTTTACAATTCTTGCGAAACGAACCCACGCAATGGTTGAAAAATATAGCAAAACCAAAAAATTTCAAATAGAAGAACTAAAACTAATTGGAAGTTTGTTTTAAAAATAGCTTTTTAAGTTTTAAAGAAGTTAAGATTTTTTCTCAAATACTTGTTTGTAGACAGTGTAAGCAATTCCTAGGCCTATAATTTGAGATCCAATGAAAAAAAAGATTGTCGAAGGATGAATTCCTGCAAAAGTCTCAGTAAACATTCGAGCAATTGTTACAACAGGATTAGCAAAGCTGGCAGAAGAGGTAAAGATAATAGACGCGCATATATATATTCCAACATTGAAAGCCACAATATTTTTTCCATCTGCCCTTGATAGCAAGATGACCATGAGTAATCCAAAAGTAGCAAAGATTTCTGAGATATAAATATTATTTCCACTTCTAATATTGGAAGAGATTTCAATCACATTAAATCCAAAGAGAAAGTTAGCAAACATTGTACCTAGGATGGCAGCTACACACTGAATGACCATATAGATTATTAAGTCTTTGGAAGATAACTCTCCCTTAAAAAAAAACAACAAAGAGACAATTGGATTAAAATGAGCTCCAGAGTAGTTTGCAAACATACGAATTAAAAAGATCAAAGTAAATCCGATGACCACAGAATGACTGAAAAGAATTACCATTTGATCGTCAGTATATTGTTGACCAGCGATTCCTGATCCCACAATACTCAATAAAAGAATAAAGGTACCCAGAAATTCAGAGAAGTACTTTTGCATTTTCTTTGTTCCACCTTAATATAATTTTCACAAATAAATTATGAATTTTTAGTGACATAGCCCGATTCACTATTTCTGTTGTTGTCAGTAGTTAAACGAAAGCATTGAGGAGCTGATGCTTTTTTTAATTCCGAAAAGCAGTGATTAATTTGTTGAAAAAATGATCTTAATTGGAATGTCAGTTTAAAAATAATTTACTAATATCTATTATAACCACTGCACTATAGGCAACCAACGCTAAAAAAATTGCAGCAGATCCTAAATCTTTGGCTTTTTTAATTTTATTTGACCTATCCATTGTGATCTTATCACAAGTGTATTCAATTCCCGTATTAAGTGCTTCAATGCTTAAAATTAATAAAGGCAACACTATAAGCCAAATGATCATATTTAAATCAGGTTGCATTAGAAAAATATAAAGAATTGAAAAAATAAATAGAAGAAGTTCTCGTCGCGCAGCTTTTTCTTCATATAAAATTTTTAATCCATCAATAGAACACCAAAAAGCGTCGAAGATATTTTTATTTTTGCGATCCATGATTATTTAATAAATGCGCTTAATTCTTGCTGGTCGATAATTTTGAAAGTCTATTTCATCTAATCGAGAATAAAAGGTGTTTACTTTGTTTTGATGATCATCCAGTTTGATGGTAATGGAGTCTTTGAGGGTAGCTATTTCTTCTTTCAATGAACGGATCTCACTTTGAAAGGAATGCAGTTCGGGTTCGACATTCAGTCCATTAAATTGTTTATTGATTTGCTGTAAATTTAAATCGTTTTGAAAAATTTGAGCATACTGTTTCACTTGATCTTTAATTTTTAAAACTGTTTTTTCAAAAAGATTAAATTTTTTTTCAATTCTTTTAAGTTTCTTTTCTTGTTCAAGTTGACGTTTTTTCAATTTTTTGCTGAGAATAATCTGAGGAGCGATGGATTTCTTTACAACAGATTTTAGCGAATCTTTGTTCAAATCTATTTTTATTTTAAAGGAAAAAGATTCAGCGATGTATGAAAATTTTGTTAAATTATTTCTTGTTTTTTTTATTGTTTATCTTTTTTTCTACGCGCCAACGTAAATTGCTGCGAACAATATAACCAATACAGTTTTTGGAGCCACAGCGACAGGGATGGTCCTCAAAACAATCCATGTCATATCCGTAGTCATAGGTCAATTCCTCACCTTTTTTAATTTTTTTAATAGCATTAATCCAAATTTTACCATGCACAATATCGGTCTCACAATTGGGATCACAAGAGTGGTTAATATATTTTGCTAAATTCCACGCTACTTTTCCATTGATATCGTATCGTTCATTTAAGGTAAAAATATAAACAGCTCCTACGGTTCCCTGCTTTTTATTTGCTGCTATATGCACATCCGCAATCTTATCAGATTGAGCTTTAGTTATTTTTAAGCCTCGATATTCAATAATTCTAGCGCCAGGCTCGATGTCATATTTTGCAAAAAGTCCATTTGCATGAATTTTCGAATTTTTGCGAATATATAGATTTTGATCTTTCGCCATTTAATAAAACTTTAACATGTTTCTTTTATTATCTCGGTAAGAATCTATGAAAGTTACCAAGCACCGCTCTATTTTTATTTCAGATGTGCATATTGGCATACGTGCTTCAAAAGTAAAGGAGCTGTTACATTTTCTGAAATATAATGACTGCGATTACTTATATCTATTAGGCGACATTATTGATGGATGGCGTTTAAAAAAAAATTGGTTTTGGAGTTCTGACTTTAATACATTCATTCAAAAAGTTTTACGTAAAGCCCGCTCTGGCACTAAAGTATATTATATTCCGGGGAACCATGATGAGGTTATTGCTGATTATTGTGGTTTTTCTTTTGCCAATATAAAAGTTCGTAAAAATAGAATCCATACAACCGCCGATAATAAAAAACTACTCTTGATGCATGGCCATGAGTTTGATGGAATAGTTTTAAATTCAAAATGGTTAGCAAAAATTGGCGCTGCCCTATATGACTACTCTGTTTGGTTTAATAATATTTTAAACTTCTGTCGAAGAAAGCTTGGTTTTTCCTATTGGTCCTTATCAGGATATTTAAAGACGCGGGTAAAAGATGCTCAAAGATTTATAGAAAATTTTGAAAATGCATGTCTGGAGAGAATTAAAAAAAATAATTGTGATGGAATTGTTTGTGGTCATATTCACCATGCACAAATAAAAAAAATTGGAGATAAAACATATCACAACTTAGGAGATTGGGTCGATAGTTGTAGCGCAATGGTTGAGGATTTTAATGGTAACTTGGAGCTAGTTTTTTGGGATGAAAAAAAAATACAGTCCTTAGAAATACAAACTATCAATAAGGTATCTGCAGCTTGAAATTATTACTTGTTACAGATGCTTGGAAACCACAAGTTAACGGCGTTGTTCGTTCTTATATAAACACAATACCGGAGCTTGAAAAAATGGGTATGCAGGTGGAGGTTATTCATCCTGAACTTTTTAAGCTTCGTTTTGGCCTACCTTCCTACAATGAAATTAAAGTTGTTATCACTCGCAAAAAAACACTGAAAAATATGATGGATAAGATCAATGCTGACCATATCCACATCGCTACCGAGGGGCCTTTAGGTTTCTTGGCCAGAAAAATATGCTTGGCTGAAAAAAAAACTTTTTCCACTTCTTTTCACACGCGTTTTCCGGAGTACATTCAACAACGTACAAAAATTCCTGCTAGTTTTTTTTATTTCTTCTTAAAACATTTTCATAACAAAGCAAAAAAAGTTTTGGTTCCAACGCCGTCTATGCAAGCGGAACTAATAAAAATGAATTTTAAAAATACGGTAGTTTGGTCTAGGGGCGTTGATCATGAAAAATTTGGTCATTATCAAAAACTAGATCTAGGATCTGGACCAATATTTTCCTATATTGGTAGAGTGGCTACTGAAAAAAATATTCAAGCTTTTTTAGATTTGGATCTAGAGGGCACTAAAGTCGTCGTTGGTGATGGACCCCAGCTCAATAAACTTAAAAAAAAATATCCAGATGTAAAATTTACAGGTTATCTGTTTGGGCAGGATTTAGTAAATTACTATGCTAGTTCAGATGTGATGGTTTTTCCTAGTAAGACCGATACCTTTGGCAATGTCGTCACTGAAGCTAATGCTACCGGAACCCCAGTTGCTGCTTATGATGTAACAGGTCCTAAAGATATCATCGCCAATGGGATTAATGGATTTATTGGAGATAATTTAAAAGAAAATATTTTGAATTGTTTGTCGATTGATCGAAAAAAATGTCAAGAATATACAAAAAAATTTAACTGGTATGAGTGTTCCAAGGTTTTTTATGATAATATTGTGGCTTGAATTTTTTACATACTCTATCTGATTCTAAAAACTGGATTATCAATCATAAAGACCAACTAGAGATTAATTGGAGCGAAAAAGATATTGAGCTTCATCTCAATAAAGAGACAAGTTTTAACATTTATCTTCTAGATCAAACTAATGTTACAGGCGCTTTGATCGGGCATTTTTTATATCAAGATCACAAAGTCAGTGAATTTGAAATTTTACATATTGCCGTTTTGCCTAAATTTAGGAACCAGGGGCTGGGAAGAATGATTTTAGAGGAGCTTGAAAAACAACTCAAAAGTACAGGAAAATCAGTCAAAATCTTTTTGGAAGCAAGCGCTGTTAATAAATTTGCTATTAAACTTTATGAAAAATTAGGCTATAAAGCCTACAATGAACGAAAAAATTACTATGGGAGCAATCCTATAAATCCCTCTTCTTTGCAAGACGCAATTTTGTTTGCAAAAACTCTTAATGCCAGTAGCTAAAAATTTCTTTATTAAAACATTTGGATGTCAGATGAATGTTTACGACTCTGATAAAATGAAAGATATTTTTCTGTCTCACAACATTCAACCGACGGATGACCCTTTTAATGCGGATTATATTGTCCTTAATACATGCCATATTCGAGAAAAGGCCACTGAAAAAACATTCTCTGATTTAGGCAGAATTCAAAAAAAAGGAAAAAAAGACCAAAAAGTGATTGTTGCGGGGTGTGTAGCTCAAGCCGAAGGGGAACTAATCCAACAACGAGCCCCATATGTGAATTTAGTTATAGGACCCCAATCCATCCAATCTTTAGATAAGTTTTTACAAACAGATGAAATTTCTCAATCCTCTATCACAGAGTTTGATGCGATCGAAAAATTTGACACTCTTAATCTTATAAAAAGAAACCATAACAGCAAATCAGCTTTTATTACCATTCAAGAAGGATGCGATAAATTTTGTCATTTTTGTGTAGTCCCATATACTAGGGGGGCCGAATACTCACGTACAGTGTATGAGTTAGTCGACGAAGTCAAAGCCCTTGTCGACTTAGGTGTCGTAGAGTTCACTTTACTAGGCCAAAATGTTAATGCCTATCACGGTGCTGATGCGGCGGGCAAACCTTATACTCTGGCATCTTTAATTAATACAATATCTGAAATTGGAGGCGTCGAGCGCATTACGTACTCAACAAGTCATCCCATTAATATGACCGATGATTTAATTGAACTCCACGGTACGAATAAAAAGCTTATGCCCTATCTGCATTTACCAGTTCAATCAGGATCTGATAATGTTCTAAAATTAATGAACCGCAAACATACCCGCGATTATTATTTTGAAATTATTGAAAAAGTAAGAAAAGCAAAGCCTAATATCGCTCTTTCTTCTGATTTTATTATTGGCTTTCCCGGCGAAACGGATCAAGATTTTGAAGATACTCTCGATTTAATTCGAAGAGTCAAATACATGAACTCTTATTCTTTTAAATACAGCCCTCGACCTGGAACCCCTGCCGCTAATAAAGAACTGATTAATGATGATATTTTAGATGAACGATTAGCGCGAACCCAAGCATTATTGAATGAACAACAGCTGGAATACAATAAAAAATTTATTCAAAAAACCGTTCAAGTGTTAATTGATGGAGCAGGCAAACATGAAGGTCAAGTCAAAGGAAAATCAGAATTTAATCAAAGTGTAGCGCTGCAAGGAGAAAAGCAAATTATTGGTCAGATTATCCCCGTTCAAATTAAAGAGGCACTGACTCATTCCTTATTGGGAGAGAGAGCGTAATGACCACTTCGAGTATTCCACTTCATCAAAAAAAATTAGAATTTGAAGATAATCAATTTCTTTCTAGCTTATTTGGATACCATGATAAAAATCTTAAAGTTTTAGAAGATAAGTTTAAGGTAAAATTATACACTCGAGGAAATTTACTTTCTATCAAAGGTAATCGTGATCCTGTTGAAAAAGCTTACTTTATCATTCAGGGTTTATATCAAAAATTAAAAAACAAAGACATTACAGCCGAAGAAATAGAAAATAATATTGATTTGGCAAAGCCCTCTTATATTAAAGAGCAAATTGAACAAGATCAAAAATTCCAAATCACTACAAAATTAAAAACGATTTACCCCAAAACAAAAAACCAAGAAATTTTTCTTAAACAAATGAAAACTAAAGATATAGTTTTTGCAGTCGGGCCTGCGGGAACGGGGAAAACGTATATGGCGGTTGCTTATGCCGTTTCTTTATTTGTCGAGGGTAAAATAAACCGTCTAGTTCTCTCTCGACCTGCAGTAGAAGCAGGCGAGCGACTGGGATTTCTACCGGGCGACATGAAAGAAAAAATTGATCCTTATTTAAGGCCCCTTTACGACGCTTTATATGAAATGATGCCGGGAGAGGAAATTGACCGAAAAATGGCCAATAACTTAATAGAAATTGCCCCTTTGGCTTTTATGCGAGGGCGAACTCTCAATAAATCATTTATTATCTTAGATGAGGCACAAAATACTTTATCAACGCAAATGAAAATGTTTTTAACCAGATTGGGCCAAGACTCCAAAATGATTATTACTGGAGACTTAAGCCAAAAAGACTTACCAGATAACGCTAAAAGCGGAATGCAAGATGCTATGGAAAAACTAGAAAAAGTTAAAGATATTGGCTTTGTGCATTTAAATAGCAGTGATGTATGTCGACATAGTTTAGTTGAAAAAATAATAAACGCTTACGATCAATAGTTTTGAAAATAAAAAATAAAAAATTTGAAATTGAATTTATTGGCAATAAAGATCTTAAAAAATTTCTGCGCGAGTCTAAAAATCAACTCAAAAAACTTTCTGAATATTTTCAGACTCTACATCAAAATGAAAACCAGACTATGATTACAGTTAAGATTGTCTCTGATGAGGAAATCAAAATTTTAAATCAGCAATATCGGAAAAAAAACAAAGTGACAGATGTTCTTTCTTTCCCCGATGAGCATGCCTCTGGTGATATTGCTATAGCCGATAGTTATATTCTAAATAAAAATCAAACAATCAACCCTCAAAATTTTTTTATGTTAGTCGGCCATGGCCTTTTACATCTCTTTGGCTACACCCATTATGATAAACAGTCTCGATCTAATATGAGATTTTTAGAGAATTTATTCATGTTAATGTTAGGATTAAAAAAAATTCATGAAGATTAAAAGAACTATAGCGATTTCACTTATTAAAGAACTAATTCAAGATGAAAAGTTTAAAAAAGAAATGATTGATTTGATCTCTTCTAATTCGGATAGTTCGGGAGTAGCAAGGAATGAGGAAAAAAAGATTTTTAATAACTTATTAAAAGTTCATAAAAAAACCGTCGATGATGTAATGGTCCCTAGAGGAGAAATTATTTTTATCGATGAAAAAATTAACAAAGAAAATCTCATTAAAATTATAAATAAAGAGGCCCACTCGCGGATGCCAGTGGTGAATGGAGAGCTTGAAAATTGTCTAGGGATGGTGCATATCAAGGATTTGTTTAAGAAAATCAATAATAAATCCTTCAACATCAAAAGTCTTTTACGAGAGGTTCTATTTATTCCTTCCGCAACACCCGTTTTTCATCTTTTGCAAAAGATGAAAAAACAAAACATTCATCTCGCGATTGTGATGGATGAATTTAATAGCGTTGCGGGATTGGTGACAATTGAAGACCTAGTGGAGGAAATTGTCGGTGAGATTGAAGACGAACACGACAAAGAAGAAACACCTTTGTACCACTTGAAAAATAACAATCTTGTAATGGATGCAGCGATGCTGGTCGATGACTTTGAAAGAGAATTTGATGTTTCAATACCGGAAGAATTAAAAGAGGACGTGGGTACAATTGGGGGAATACTTTTTAATTTAGCTGGCCGTATTCCTAAGAAAAAAGAAAAATTTGCGATAAATAAGAAATTATCATTCACCATACATAAAGTCTCTTCTAGAAAAATATTAGAAGTGATTGTTCATGGTGTTAAATCTCAATAGCTTGTCATTTCTCCTCTCTCGACGATTCTTAATTGTAGTCGTAAGTGCGTTACTAATTCTTTTATCTCTCCCGCCCTTTGGAATTTCTCTTTTTTATTGGGTAGGTATTACCTTTTTTTTTTATTTTTTACTCAGCGATCAAAATTTTTCGATAAAATATATTTTTGTTTTTTTCTATTTAATTCAATTCATTAGTTTGATTTGGATTATTCAATCCTTTGCTTCTGGAGGATGGGGATATTCACTCTTAGGAGTCATATTAATTTCTATTCTGTCCGGATTTATTGCATTTTTAAATTTAGGATCGATTCAATTAATTTATTATTTTTTTCGAGAAAAAAGTTTATTGCCTTTTTTGCTCCCTTTAAGTTTAAGCATTACAGATTTATTAAAAGAATTTATCATAGGTGGCTTTCCATGGAATCCTTCGGCAGTCATTTACTTTAAAAATCTATTAGTACTAAAGTCACTGCCCTTTTTGGGCGTTTATGGTTTAGGTTTAACTATTCATTTGTTTATCGGACTGATTTTACTTTGCTTAGTTAACAGTAAACGTTTGATTTTTTATATAATAAGTGTGTTTGTAACCTTTTCTTTTTTAACGGGCTTCATTCAACATCAGTCTGATACGCCTGAGAGCAAAGACTCATTGAGTTTTTTAGTAATTCAGCCCAATATTTATGAATCATTAGTTAATCAGAATGTCATAGAAAATCTTGAAAAATATGAACAATTAACCTTAGAGGCTCTTCAAGATCACCCTGAAGCCGACGTTATTATATGGCCAGAGGGCTCTCTTTCTATTGATTTAAATAATCGACCAGGATTATTGGTTCGTTTAGGCAGCCTTCTTGGCAACAATCAAAAATTAATTTTAGGATCTAGTGCCATAAAGGAAGATGGCTTCCTTTATAATCGCTTGTATGTGTTAAATGAGACGGGCGTTGTGGAGCAGTTTTATGATAAACAAAAGTTAGTCCTCTTTGGAGAATATGTTCCATGGGTAAAACCTTTTGTCAGTCGATTTCTCAATTTAGGAATGAATTACGTCCCTGGAAAAATTCAATCTTTAATTAATTTGCCTAATCAAGTTCAGGCTATTCCCATGATCTGCTTTGAGTCAATATTTAATTATAAATCTATTAATAAAAACATTTGCGAAACTGATTTGGTCATACAAATATCAAATGATTCATGGTTTGGAAAATGGTATGGCCCCCAACAACATCTAGCAAATTCTTTAATGCGAAGTGTTGAATTTCAAAAAACTCTAATACGATCTACTCCTTCAGGGGTCTCGGCTGTCATTCAGCCGAATGGTATTATCAGTCATCGTATTGATAATAATGTTCGAGATTATTTTTATTATACTTATTACCCCAGCAATCAAAACATGAATTGTCTTTCAACAATGTATTATGTTATCGGCCTTCTACTTTTAATTTTATTTTCAAGTTGGATATATGTTCGAGTCAAAAGATAAATATTTTGGTAGAAAAAAAGGCAAATCATTTGCGCGATTAGAACAATTTCAAAGATTTTTATTTCCTCCTACCAAAGAATTTTTTAAAAAAATTAAAAAACCCAGAGTGTTAGAGATTGGAATAGGAGATGGTGAAAAAATAAGCGCAGATGCAAAACTTCATCCGGATATTAATTATATCGGATGTGATATTTTTGCGGATGGTGTCCTTCGGGCTATTCGGAACTCAAAAGAAAACTCATTACGTAATCTTTTTGTTTTTCACTTAAACATTCAAGAGATCTTACCTTTGGTTCCCATTAAATATTTTGATGGTATTCGAATTTTCTTTCCTGACCCATGGCCAAAAACCAAACATAAAAAAAGAAGAACCTTTAATCGAGAGCTGGTTAAGGCCTTAAGCGCTAAATTAAGAAAAAATGGTTATATCCACTTTGCCACTGATCATGCAGATTATTTTTTAGATGCGTTAGTTTTGTTGCAGGATCAGGACTATCGAATGGATAATATTAGCCCCAATTCTTGGAAATATAATGATTTCAATGCTTTAGATACAAAATTTGAAAAAAAAGCCTTAGACAAAAATCATAAATTATTCTATTTTAGCGTTCTTAAAAATTATTAACCAACAAGAGAGAAGGTGGGTTATCCCGCCTTTTTTTTTAACTAGAAAAGATAAATGCTAAATAACACAGAAATTTTAAAAGTTGCCGAAGTCGTCTCACAAGAGAAGGGCATCGAAATGGATATCGTCATGGAGGCTCTCGAAGAGTCTTTTGAAATAATTGGAAAATCAAAATATGGAATGGAAAATAATATTAAAGCTTCCATTGATCGCTTTACGGGAAATATTTCTATGTCACATATTAAAGATGTCGTAGAAACCATTGACCCTATTTTACAATCAAACCAAATTCTACTAGATCAAGCCAAGAAATATGATGCAAATGCTGAAGTCGGAAAGCAAATTACTATCCCACTTCCTGCAGTTAACTTCGGTCGCGTGACTGCAAATATGGCACGACAAGTTATTTACTCTCGAGTTCGTGAAGCTGAAAAGAAAAGACAATTTAATGATTTCAAAGATCGCGTAGGAGAAGTGTTATCAGGTATCGTTAAAAGAATTGAATTTGGAAATATAATTGTAGACTTAGGAAAAGCAGAAGGTTTTTTACGCAAAGATGAATTAATTCCAAGAGAAAATTTTAAAACAGGAGATCGTATTCGAGCTTATTTTTTTGATATAAAAGAAGAGGCGAAAGGTCATCAAATTTTCTTATCTCGAACCCATCCGCAATTTATGGCAAAGCTTTTTGTTCAGGAAGTTCCTGAAATCTATGAAGGGCAGATTGAAATTTTATCGGTTGCCCGTGATCCTGGAAGTCGAGGGAAAATCACTGTTCGCGCTAATGATAAATCAATAGACCCAGTGGGTGCCTGTGTCGGGATGAGGGGTTCTCGTGTTCAAGCGATTGTGAATGAACTTCAAGGAGAAAAAATTGATATTGTAAGCTGGAATGAAGTTAAATCCATTTACGTTCAACATGCCATCTCTCCAGCTCAAGTAGCAAAAGTAAATGTATTTGATAACTCTAATCGCGTCGAAATAGTTTTACCTGAAGATCAATTAAGTATTGCGATTGGCCGTCGAGGTCAAAACGTGAAATTAGCCTCTATTTTAACTGGTTTGGAAATTGATATTTTAACGGAAAAAGAAGATGCGGAAAGACGCCAGGAGGAATTTAAAAGAATTACGACTCTATTTGCGGAGAAACTGGATCTAGAAGATATGATTGCTCAACTCCTAGCTGTAGAAGGGTATAATAGTATTGATAAAATTACCAACGCATCCGTTTCTGATATCGAGAAAATCGAGGGTTTTGACAATGAGTTGGCAACAGAGATTTATAATCGTGCAGCTCAATATACCGCCAATGAAAAAGCGGAATTAGAAAAATTTATCCAAGAGTCAAGCTTAGATGAATATATGAAAGCTATTCCAGAGTTTGACCACAAGATGCTTGTGACATTAATCGAAAATAAAATTCTTACCAGACAGGATTTAGCAGATCTCGCAACGGATGAATTAGTAGGCAAAGAGGGCATTCTTCAAAAAAGAATAGAAAAATCTGTTGCTGAAAAAATCATTATGGATGCCAGGGAGATTTATCTTAATAGTTAAGAATTATATTTATGACCAAAGATAACAAGACTCCCTCAACCCCTCCAAAAAGTCCCGCTACAGTTACTCCGGCTGCGGCCGCGCCTCGTAAAAAGCTAACTTTAAATACGACAGCATTTCAAAAAAAGCTGTCTTCAATTTCTGTCAATAATATTTTAGATGAGGAACCGGATTATGAAAAGATGCCGAGTCTGGCCAAAACCAAAAGAAATCGCGAAAAACAAAATAAAAAATTTAAACCTAATTTAACCAGTTCACAAAAAATTGTCCGTGAAGTTGTGATTCCTGTTAAAATTTCTATTCAGGAATTAGCCAGCCGTATGTCTGAAAAAACAGGTGACGTTGTGAAGGCGTTGATGAAAAGCGGAGTTATGGCGACGGCCAATCAATATATTGACGGCGATACTGCCGAGTTGATTGTTACAGAATTTGGCCACACTCCCAAAAGAGAAGAAGCAATTAGTTTAAAAGATGAAATTGCTAATTATCAAAAATCAACAAATTCAGATATCAAGGCTCGACCTCCGATTGTCACAGTGATGGGCCATGTTGATCATGGAAAAACTTCCCTTTTAGATGCATTAAGAAATACTAATGTAACTGCCGGAGAGTCAGGGGGGATTACGCAGCACATCGGCGCTTACCAAATTCAACACAAAAACAACCCTATTACTTTTCTTGATACCCCCGGTCATGCCGCATTCTCCAATATTCGTTCTCGGGGCGCTAACTTAACGGATGTGGTTGTTTTAGTAGTGGCCGCTAATGACAGTGTGAAACCTCAAACAATTGAAGCCATTTCTCATGCAAAAGCAGCAAAAGTTCCTATTATTCTTGCAATTAATAAAATGGATTTACCCGATGTCGATCCTAATATCGTTCGAAATGATTTGCTAAGCCATGAGGTAGTTGTCGAAAGCTATAGCGGGGATGTCCTAGAAACTGAAATTTCAGCTGTTAAAAAAACGAACCTTGATAAATTATTGGATAATATTCTTCTTCAAATTGAAATTTTAGATCTCAACGTAGAGCATAACAAATTAGCCGAAGCTATTGTTGTTGAATCAAAAATAGAAACCGGTAAAGGCTCAGTGGCTACTGTCATTATTAAAAACGGAACATTAAAAGAGGGAGATCACTTTACGTGTGGTTCTGCTTTTGGTCGTGTTCGCGCCCTTCTTGATGAAGAAGGAAAAAGAGTTAAGACAGCTCCTCCAGGAATGCCTGTAGAAGTTTTAGGTTTTGACTCCGTGCCTTTAGCAGGAGACATCATGTATGTAATGCCAAGTGAAGAATCAGCTAAAGATATTACTGAAAAAGTGAAGGAACAAAAAAAATTAGAAAATACGGCTTCAGTAAAAAAATCATCACTCGAAGAAATGATGGCAAATGTTTCCAAAGGGGAGGCAAAGAAGTTACCTATTATTGTCAAAGCGGACGTGCAAGGATCTCTAGAAGCGATTGTTGCCTCCTTAGAGAAAGTTGGAAACGACGAAGTAAAAATTAATGTTATCCATAATGCCATTGGAGCAATTAACGAAAGCGACGTGAGCTTGGCTAATTCGGCTCAAGGGATTGTGATAGGTTTTAATATTCGCGCTATCCCTCAAGCACGTACTATCGCTAAAAGAGATAAAGTTGATATCCGTTATTACTCTATAATTTATGAATTACTTGATGATATGAAAAAAATGCTATCAGGTCTTTTAACCCCGGATACTAAAGAAGAAATTATCGGTCATGCAGAAGTTCGTGATACCTTTAGCTCATCAAAATTAGGTACAATTGCTGGTTGTTTTGTTACCAATGGATTTGTTTCCAATTCCGCTAAAATAAGACTGGTTCGTCAAGGTAAGATTATCCACGAAGGAGAAGTGGGATCACTCAAGCGCTTTAAAGATGATGTAAGAGAAGTACGCGAAAACTATGAATGTGGTATATCTTTTAAGGATTACTCGGACATTTTAGTGAAAGATGAAATCGAGTTTTATATAACCAAGGAAGTCAAAAAAGAACTCTAAAGGTGGATAATAAGCCTAGTTTTCGAACTCAAAAAGTTGAACTTTCGATTAAAAAATTAGTTTCTGAATACTTAGTTACCCATCGCGATTATCTTAGCAAATTCCCCTCCCTGCGGTTAGAGATTACCTCGGTTAAAGTTAGTAAAGATCTCCGCCATGCTAAAATTTTTTTAATTCATAATATTTCTCCGAGTGAATTTGATTTGTTTAAAAAAGCTTATCAACATTCTATTCAGGACCTCCTTGCGAAGTCTTTGACAACAAAGTATACCCCTAGGGTTTCGCTTTGGTTTGACCAAACTTTTAGTGACTCCTTAAAAGTTCAAAATATTTTAGACTCCCTATCTTGATAATTTAATAAACGGGTATAACATTTATACAAGTGCTCAGAATCAGCACTACAATTTGTTCAAAGGAGAACGAAAATGGCAAAAGATACAAAAAAGCCAAGTACTAAAAAAAAGTAACTAAAGCCCGTCAATAATTACTTTTTGGCACCGAAAGGAAAAAAAACTTTCGGTGACCAAAATATCAAACTAAGATCATTTTGAGTGAAAACAAATTTTCCACATAGTGGCTGGCTAGTCGTCAATAAACCTCAGGGAGTAGAGTCATTTGGAGTAGTAAGAAAATTAAAATTTTTATATCAATTTAATAAAATTGGCTTTGCTGGAACCCTTGATCCGTTAGCATCGGGGCTTTTATTGATTGCTTTAAATAAAGCAACAAAGCTTATTCCCCAAATTCATTCAGCCTCTAAAATTTACGAGGTACAAATTCGTTTGGGAGCAACTACCCCTACGCTAGATGCTGAAGGTCGATATTCTGCGATGCAAGATATTTCAAATGACCCTTTAAATTATCGTAATAACCTGCGCCAATTTATTGGAACCTATCAACAACGTATTCCCAATTTTTCTGCTCATAAACTCTCTGGAAAAAATTTTTATGAATTAGCAAGAAATAATCAAGCAATTGAAGAGCGATTTAAATCGGTTGCTCTTCATTCAATTAAAATTCTATCGATGACCCCTTCAACAATTCATCTACAGCTGGAATGTCAAACTGGTTTTTATGTCCGAGCTTTTGCTGCAGAATTAGCATCATCTCTTGGAGAGCTGGGATATGCCGAAATGATAAAAAGACTGAAAATTGGAAGTTTTTCCATAGAGCAATCAGTAAATTTTGAGAAAATTCTTGCATTTTCAAGCATACATGATTTACATAGCCACTTGATTACCATTTGATCTGGGCGACATCCTGGACAAATGATGTTTACTTTGAAAGGAGTATTGATGTCGGAAATACAAATAAACGATATTGCACGTGCTGAAAACGACACTGGTTCGCCAGAGTCCCAAATTTTTTTTCTCACAAAGAAAATTAATCTGTTAACAGAACATATCAAAATACATAAGAAAGATTTTCATTCTCGAAGAGGTCTGCTGATGATGGTTGGTAAAAGAAATAGATTGATGGCGTATTTAAAGAAGAGGAATGTAGGAAAGTACACAGAAGTAGCAGACAAATTAAATCTAAGAAAAAAGTAATACTTTTTTATTAGTGTTATAAGTAGAAAAGAGGAAGATGAAAATAGAACATACTTTTACGTTGGGAAACCAACAAATCACACTAGAAACTAATCGAATTGCAAAACAGGCAGACGCATCTGTTGTTGTCACTTGTGGGGAAACCATGGTGATGGCAAATATCTGTGCTGCTAAGACGCAAAAACCTGATATCGATTTTTTTCCACTAACAGTTAATTATCAGGAAAAATACTATGCCTCAGGAAAAATTCCTGGAGGTTTTTTTAAAAGAGAGGCAAGACCGACTGAAAGAGAAACACTCACAAGTCGTTTAATTGATAGACCTATTAGGCCTCTATTTCATAAAAATTTTAAAAATGAAACACAAGTCACGCTTACAGTCTTATCTTATGATGGATCTGTTGACCCAGATGTAATCGCCATGTACGCCACGGGCGCAGCGCTTGCTATTTCCGGTCTTCCGGTTGCTGGTACACTTGGTGCTGCTCGAGTAGGGTACATCGACGATCAACTTGTAGCTAATCCAACTATTGAAGAGATGGAAAATTCAAAATTAGATCTCATTGTGGCAGGAACTGAAGAAGGCGTATTAATGGTGGAGTCAGAAGCCCAAGAGCTTCCTGAAAGCACGATGCTAGAAGCGGTGAATTTTGGTCATGATTTTTATCAAAATTTTATTAAAGAAGCTCATGTCTTTGCTAGCAAAACAGAGATCAAACCTTTTGACGTTCCAGGACTTCCTGAATTTTATGAAGGTCTTCAAAAAGACATTGCCGCAAAAATCGCAGATCCTATCCGTGAGGCTTATGGCCTTGTAGATAAACAAGAAAGAAGCCAAAAGCTAACTGCAATTAGATCGTCAATTATTGAAAATGTTGAGGATGACCAAGTTTTAGCCGCTACTACCATTATTAAAGATATTGAAAAAGATGTAGTCCGAGGGGATATCATTAAAAACAAAAGCCGTATTGATGGTCGAAAATTGGATGAAGTCAGACAAATTACTTGCGAGTTAGACATTCTTCCTCGAGCTCATGGCTCTAGTTTATTTACTAGAGGAGAAACGCAGGCCTTAGTGGTGACTACTTTAGGTACAGGCGATGATGAGCAGATGATTGATTCCCTAGATCCCATGCATAAACAACATTTTATGTTGCATTATAACTTTCCTCCCTATTCTGTGGGAGAGGTTGGAAGAATGGGTGCTACAGGTAGAAGAGAAATTGGTCACGGTAAACTTGCTTGGCGTGCGGTTCACCCGATGTTGCCCAAGAAAGAAGATTTTCCTTACACACTTCGTTTAGTATCAGAGATTACCGAGTCAAATGGTTCGAGTTCCATGGCGACCGTATGTGGTTCCTCTCTGGCTTTAATGGCAGCAGGCGTTCCGATTAAAAAACATATTGGTGGTATTGCAATGGGCTTAATTAAAGAAGGCGATGACTTTGTTGTTTTAAGCGATATCCTTGGAGACGAAGATCACTTAGGAGATATGGATTTTAAAGTGGCAGGTACCATGGATGGTATTACCTCTCTTCAAATGGATATTAAAATTACAAGTATCACTAAAGAGATTATGGAAATTGCTCTTAACCAGGCATCTGGAGGAAGAAAGCATATCATTGGTATTATGAATGAAGCTATTTCAGAGACGAGATCTAAGTTCTCGAAGCATGCTCCTCAAATTATCTCTATCACGATTGATAAAGCCAAAATCAAAGATGTGATTGGTTCTGGCGGTAAGGTGATTAAAAATATCGTTGAAGTCTCCGGTGCAAAATTGGAAGTCAATGATGACGGAATAGTGAAAATTGCTTCTAGCAACGAAGAGTCAATTAATATTGCCAAAAAGATGGTGGAAGACATTGTAGCAGAACCGGAAGTGGGCAAAGTCTATACTGGTAAAGTTGTCAAAATCGTTGAGTTTGGTGCTTTTGTTAATTTTATGGGCGCTCGTGATGGACTTTTACACGTCTCTCAAATCTCTCAAAAAAGAGTTGAGAACGTTTCTGATGTTTTATCCGAAGGCCAAGAAGTTCAAGTCAAAGTACTCGATGTGGATCGTGCGGGCAAAGTCAAGCTCAGCATGAAAGAAGTCTAAATAAATTTATTAGCAGCGCAGACAATATTGTTTGTGCTGCCCAAAATTTCAACAAAATGGATGAAAGTATCTTGCTGGCAAGCTATAACCTTTTTTTTAGAATTGAACTCAAATAGCTCGAGTATTATTAATTAGGTTAAAACCTTATTCTATGATACTAGATCTAATCCAATAGGTCGAACTCCCAACACACCCCCAACATATATGAAAAAATTTTCTGACTTTAACCTTACATCTCCTATATTGAACGCACTTAAAAATTTAAATTTATCAGAGCCTACTCCTATACAATTACTCTCAATTCCTTTAGCTGTAGAGGGAAGAGATTTGCTTGGAACCGCCCAAACAGGTACCGGTAAAACTTTTGCATTTGGTATTCCTTTAGTAAATCATTTGGCATTGAATAAAGAAAGTGGCGCCTTAATCTTAACCCCAACGAGAGAACTCGCGTTACAAGTATTAACTGCTTTAAAAAGTCTAACCTCTAAAGACAACTTATTAAATGCTGCCTTGTTGATAGGCGGAGACCCCATTCAAAAACAATTAAAACAATTAAAAAATGCCAGACTTGTTGTGGGAACGCCTGGTCGTATGAAAGATCATTTGAAGCGTAAAAGTTTGAATTTAAAACATTTTGATTTTCTTGTTCTAGATGAGACCGACAGAATGTTGGATATGGGATTTTTAGAAGACATCAAAGCAATTATTGAAAAATTACCGAGCCATCAAACTTTATTATTTTCAGCCACCCTTCCTAAAAATATATCTGACTTAGCTCAGAAGTTTTTAAATAAACCGGAAAGAATTAATGCGGGAAAAGAAAACTCTCCTATCGTCAATATCACCCAAGAAGTTCGAAATATTAGCCAAAAGGAAAAATATGATCAATTAAAAATAGAGCTTTTAGAGCGAACTGGCTCCATTGTCCTTTTTGTAAAAACTAAAAGAAGTGCTGATAAAATTGCCCTGCAACTTCGAAAAGACAAACTTAATGCAGAAGCCATTCACGGTGATTTAAGACAAACAAAAAGAGAAAAAGTTTTAATGAAATTTAGAAAAAACCAATTCCAAATTTTGGTCGCCACTGATGTAGCCGCTCGAGGATTAGATATTCCTCTGATTGAACATGTAATTAATTATGATATTCCCCAAAACCCCGAGGATTATATCCACCGAATTGGAAGAACAGCGAGAGCAGGAGCTAAAGGAAGTGCTTTAACGTTCCTCACACCTGCTGATCAAAAAAATTGGTACCTAATTGAAAAATTATTGAATCCAAATGCGGAAGCCCCAAAAAGACAGACAGATTCTAGACGAAAAAAAGTAAAAAAATCATTTAAAAAATTTCATAAAATGACTTTTAAATCGGGAAGAAAAAAAACTAATAAAAAAAATTATACGCCCGCTAAATCCTGAACGCTCATTCCAACTTTATTATAACCGTTATCCACGTATAAAATTTCCCCCGTAACACCTTTCGATAAATCGCTCATTAGATAAACAGAAGACTTACCAATATCATCTAAAGTGAGGGGTTTTTTAATAGGGGAATTATTTATGGTGTAGTTATATATTTGTCGGGACTTGTTGATGACCGCGCCTGCCAAAGTTCTCATTGGACCGGCAGAAATGGCATTAACACGTATTCCTCGATCGCCCATATCTACAGCGAGATATTTAATTGACGTCTCTAAAGCGGCTTTAGCTACACCCATTACATTATAGCTCTGCATATAGCGTGTGGAGCCATAATATGTGAGCGCCATTACCGAAGCATTGTCATTAATTTTTGGAGAAAAAATACGAAGCATTTCTGTTAAAGAGTATGCAGAAATATGAAGTGTTTTTAAAAAATTATCTTTAGTGGTATGAAGATATTTTCCAGAGAGTTCATTTTTATCAGAATACGCAACCGCATGAACAAAAAAATCGATATTATCCTTCATGCCATCACGTACACTTTCTAGTGAAGAAGTATCCGAAACATCGCAAGGCATAATGCCGAGACAATTAATTTTTTGTGATAGAGGTTCTACTCTTTTTTTGATGGAATCATTTTGATAAGTAAGGTACATGCTGGCACCTTCTTCATGTAAACATTTAGCAATTCCCCAAGCAATGGAGTGATCGTTGGCAATCCCAACTACAAGTCCCTTTTTTCCTTCTAAAACTTTAGTCATTGAAGCTGGTTATATAAATTGAGGCATTAGTCCCACCAAAACCGAAACTATTGGAGAGAATAGAATTAATTGTGACATCATTTTTATTTTCTCTGAGAATATTCATTCCCTCTGCTTGTTCATCTAAATTAGAAATATTAGCAGATTCCACCATAAAGTTATTTTCCATCATCAACAACGAGTACACCGCTTCTTGAACACCCGTCGCTCCTAAAGAGTGTCCTGTTAACGATTTCGTAGAGCTGATTGGAGGAACGTTATTCCCAAAAACTTCTCGGATCCCTTTAAGCTCAATCATATCCCCTACCGGTGTAGAAGTTCCGTGGGCATTAATATAATCAACGGGGCGACCTTGAATGGCCATTTGCATGCATCGTACAGCCCCTTCGCCAGAGGGTTGAACCATATCATGTCCATCAGATGTTTGACCAAAACCTTGAATTTCGGCGATAATATTAGCCCCTCGAGACTTGGCGCTATCTAGACTTTCCACAACCAAAACACCTGCACCTCCACCAATAACAAACCCATCTCGATTTGCATCATAAGCGCGGGAGGCTATTTCGGGCGTATCATTATACTTGCTCGAAAGAGCACCCATTGCATCAAACAAAATAGACATAGTCCAATGAGTTTCCTCACCGCCACCTGCAAATACAATTTCTTGTTGGCCATGGCGAATTAAATCATATGCATTACCAATACAGTGCAAACTCGTAGAACAGGCTGAACTGATCGAGTAATTCACTCCTTTTATTCCAAACGGAGTAGCCAGAGTGGCAGAGTTTGTCGAGGACATAGTTCGAGTGACCATATAAGGTCCAATTTTTTTTACACCTTTTTCTCGGGCAATATCA
>VTPN01000072.1 GCA_008638215.1 Pelagibacteraceae bacterium | reverse complement strand
TCCGAAAGATTTAATCCATCCGAGTTATTCCCGTCTGTGTCTTTACCATTATTATTACCAATTTTTTTTGCATACTGATAACTAATGCTTGCGTATTCATTTAAGACAAGACTAGCCCCTACGCCTGCTCCTTTTAGAAAATATTGATTTTTATGTGATGAGTTTGTTGAATTCCAACCGCTATAAGTATTCTTGTAAACTTGCACCATTCCATAATCATAAAACGCGGAGATACTAAAGTTATCAAAGAGTTGTTTTTTGTATTCAAAGTTTGTTAAAAAACCATGCGAACCTGAACCCTCTCCACTGGGATAAGCTCGAACACCGCTTGACCCCCCAAGAGAAAGCTGCTCTGCGCCATCTAAATTTTTAAAAGCATATTGGCTAGAAAACTTTAACGAGAGTTGATCAGAGCTGTTGATTTGTTGAATTTTACCAAAAGAAAGAGCCACTTTTGAATACGGACCATGCGTTTTGGCAGACAATTGATCGTTATCATAGTCCGTTGAATACCCTTTTAAATTTAGTATTCCTTGAGTTAGGGCTACATCGCCATAAGAAATCCCTCCCAATAATAAGCTATCTTGTGAGTCAAAACTAAAATTGGCGACAATTTTTTCTATATATTTTTTGTTGGATTTACCTGTTAGTAAATCATTATCATAGTTTGTATGAGAAGCAGCAACTCGACCACTAAAGTTAAATTTTTGAATTTGAAAAAGCTTAGAGGAAAGGTCAATATAAACCTCCTCAGAGGTACCTGAAGGTTTGGTGCTGTTAAAGGGGGTTCCTAGCTCATAGGCCATGTGAGAATACCTCCATGTCGTTCTACCGCCCCCATAACCAACCGGAAAATTTGTTGATACCGCAGTATAGTCAGAGCCTTGGGTATGAGCTTGGGAAATATCAATACTCTCTCCTTTATTTAACAAGCCTTTAAATGATAATGCATTTATTAAGCGTTCCTCTCCAGAGGCGCGCGATCCATAATTATCAAAAGTTGTGTTAAAATTATAAGTGGGTGTGTTATAAACAGATAAAAGAATATCAGTTGATAACTCTTTTTGCCCCGGTTGAAGGTTGGCCATACTAATCAAACCTGGGATAGCATTGATATTAGCAATATTTTTTTCTAACTGAAAAGTATTAAGAATAGAATTCGAGTTTAACCTATGGGTTAAATATTTTTCTAATTTATTAATTGGTATATTTAAACTTTCTTCTTCTGTTTGAATTATAGCCTCTCCTAGGCTTGATTCCAGAACCTCAATAATAAGTATCTCATCAGTAAAAATTTGCTCTGGTAAAATTGCAGCTACCCAATATCCCTGCAATCGGTAAAAGTTTGATACTTGATCGGCCATCTGGGCTAATTGATCAAAAGTCATTTCCTGTGGTAGTTGGTCTAAAAAGATTTGATTTAACTCCTCGCTAGAAAAAAGATTATTGCCTACAAATTCTATACTTCGAATCATCACAGTTATCTCGGAAGGGATTGTGTTAATTGACAAATCCTTTTCTATTGGAGCTTTTAATACCGGTGAAGTTTTTGGCTGATTGAAGTCATCGACAGTTGGAACTACTTGGGCTGATAAATTAAAAAGTAAAGGAAGTGTGCCTAATAATATATATAAAATGGCTGATTTTTTAAACAATTTTAGGATTTTATGCTTCCACTTTCTTCTTCTTCTTCTCTTTGATCATTGCTATCTGTTGTATTATCAGAACTTAATGTATCGGATGCACTCTCTCTAGTCCCTCGTGAGTCTCCTGAGGTTTGTTGATCGGTGTTCTTGGGAGCGGGGGATGAGAAATTTTGTTGATCGGTGTTCTTGGGAGTGGGGGCTGAGAAAGAAATATCAATCGATTTAATTTTTAATTGTTTAAGCGAAGGTCCAGAAAAAGTAGCTGCAGGAGAATTTGATTTTAGATTAGATTTGATTGATTTGACTGCGTGAGCAGCGGCTTTTTTTGCCTTATTACTGCTAGTACTAGAGGATGAAGAAGTAATTACAGGAGCGGCTGTAACTGTTCCAAAACTAATTGATGGATCAATATTTCCAAAAACCTCATCGATCACTTGGTATCCGGTTAAACCTATATAGCTTGAAAGAGCTGTAGTGTTGCCCACATAAGAAAGGAAATTTACTTCTGGTGTTGTCGCGGTCTCTCCTTCACGTCGAACTTCAATTGCTTTGGCAGTTAACGAATGAGTATTGGCTATGGTATCATTAATAGTGCTATTAAATGTTACTTTTGGATCCATAGATAATAATGTTCGGGAAGTACCGTTATCATTGCTGCCGATATAAACTGGTCCATTATAAACTTGCTCTTCGAAGGTCATCACATCACCTTTTAAGGTGATGCCTCCCGCATTAAAGATCATTTTATAAAAACTATCTGCGGTTAAATCAGAATTAAAATCAACATCGTTAAAGGCATATCCAATCCTATCATTAAAAGTGAGGTTGGCTGTGCCTGCATCAAAGGTAATAGATCTAGACTTGCCGGTACTGTCTGCTTTTAAGGTTTCATTGAAGGTAATATTAGAATTGGTAGTAGTAAACTCCACAGGATCGCTAACCGACCCTGCGCTTACGATAACATCACTGCCATAATATTGAGTACCTGTGGTAGTAATCCCAG
>VTPN01000008.1 GCA_008638215.1 Pelagibacteraceae bacterium | reverse complement strand
GCCATTCGGTTTGACAGCCCAAGAGCAAAATGCATGGTGCTATTACGGTGGCGGCATTGAAGCAGCCGATAAAGCCTACAACGCAGTTGGCGTTAAATTTTTACCTTTAGGAAATACAGGAAACCAAATGGGCGGATGGTATAACAAAGAAATTAATGCCATCTCTGATTTTGATGGACTCAAAATTAGAATGCCAGGTTTAGGTGGGGAAGTATTAAAGTCTTTCGGCGCGCAAACCGTTCTTCTAGCGGGTTCTGATGTGCTCCCTGCCCTTGCTTCAGGTGCGATCGATGCCACAGAGTGGATTGGCCCGGCCGCTGACTTAGGTGCTGGTCTGTATCAAGCAGCAAAATACTACTATAACCCAGGTTGGCACGAACCTGCCACAATCTTAGATTGTTCCATTGATATGTTTGAATGGGAAAAACTTGATGATGCCACCAGAGAAATGATCACAGTTGCTTCAAAGGCTGTAAATCTTGAAGTTCTCTCTCATTTCCAAGCAGTGAACGACAGTTCATACCAAAAGCTAATCAATGAACACAATGTTCAAATGAGACAGGTTCCAGATGAAGTAATGAACGCCCTGGGCCAAAGAGCAGGTGAAGTTGTAGCTGATATAGCTAGCCAAGATCCTATATCACAAGAACTTTTCTCTCACATTGTGAACTTTAGATCCTCTATTTTAAGATGGACGGGTGTATCGGAGAAAGAATATTTAAGAGCTCGAAGCTTACCTTTCCCATATCCATCATCTTAAACTCAATATTTTACGGCCCCTTCGGGGGCCGTATCTCTATAAAAAAATTTAAAATTCAATAAAAATAATGAATAATTTTGTTAAATGAATTTAACTAAGCCAAATCATATTAAAATTTATGGCCATCGAGGGGCCAGAGGTGATTTACCTGAAAATACCTTAGACAGCTTTCAATATCTTTTCGATCATTTAATTAGTGCGTATGAAACTGACATTTTAATTTCCAAAGACTTGATACCCGTCATCACTCATGACTTTAAATTAGACCCCAGCTTTACTCGAGACGACAATGGAAAATGGATTACGGATGAGAACATCAAGATATTTGATTTAACTTATAAAGAATTATTAAAGTATGATGTTGGAACCTTAAATAAATTATCAAAATATGGTAGGAATTTTACTAATCAAAAAAGTCTGCCAAATCAAAAAATTCCTAAACTTGAAGATCTTTTAAATTTAACTGCTAAAAACCAAACTGAAAATTTAATTATAAATCTAGAAATAAAATCAACACCTGCCCAAGAAAATTTGACACCCTTGCCTGAAGAAATGGTTAGGTTAGTACTCGATATTGTAAATAATTCTGTATTAAAAGATAAAATTATATACTCATCTTTTGACTGGAGAGTTTTAAGAGAAATAAAAGATCAAAGCCCTAAAACCCCAAGAGCATATTTAACTTACCAGCAACAATCAGGTTCAAAAATAAGTGGAACTATTTATGACCAATCCCCTTGGATGGACTTCATGCCCCTTAAAAATGCTGTCGAACTCCCAAGACTAATTGCTTCATTGGGAGGTCGAGCTTGGCACCCTTATTACCGAGATATTTCCAAAAAGATGATAGATATCTCTCACGAAGAAAATCTTACCGTCAATGTTTGGACCGTTAACGATGAAGACGACATGTTAAAAATGATTGAATATGGCGTGGATGGAATTATGACGGATTATCCCTTGAGACTTAAAAATCTTTGTGAGAAAAATAATATTTCTTGGTTTTAATTAAATTTAGGCCTTTTTAAAACAAAAGTCTCGGTAGCCACGTGGCAATACTAGGAAAAAATCCCACAATAAAAATTGCCAGAACTTGTATCCCAATATAGGGGATGACCCCACGATAAATATTTTTTGTTTGAATTTCCTTTGGCGCCACCCCTCTTAAAAAGAAGAGAGAAAATCCAAAAGGTGGAGTTAAAAAACTAGTTTGAAGATTTAAGGAAATCAATATTCCTAACCATAAGGGATCAGCACCATAGGCGATAAGAATAGGGCCAACTAAGGGAACAATAACAAAAATAATTTCTATATAGTCTAAGAAAAAGCCTAAAAGAAAAATAGCAATCATAACAACAAACAAGGCACCATACAGACCTCCTGGAAGATTGCTTAAAAAATGTTCAATCATTTCATCCCCACCAAATCCTCGAAAGACAAGGGAGAACATAGAAGCGCCGATTAAAATGACAAAAACAAATGAGCTTAATTTAACCGTACCAAGTGAAGTTTCTTTGAGGTTTTGAAAAGTTAATTCTCCTTTAGTATAGGCAATAATGGCAGCGCCAATCGCGCCGACAGAAGCAGACTCTGTGGGGGTAGCAACCCCAAATAAAATGGACCCCAACACCAATACAATTAAAATGATCGGTGGAAAAACAGATTTAAAGGCATCCAAGTAAATTTGTTTTCTTGATTTTGATGTCTCTATTGGAGGGCAAGCGGTTGGAAAAATCCGAGCGTAGAAATAGATAAATATTACAAACATTACGACTAACATCAATCCAGGCATTAACGCTCCTGCAAATAAATCAATGGCGGTGACAGGATCGGGAGCCAATTCTCCGCGAAGTAATGCGGCTTCTTCATTGGCACCTTGTAAAATAGTTGCCAGAAGAACTAAAACAATGGAAGGAGGAATGATTTGACCTAAAGTACCCGCTGCACAAATAGTGCCGGTAGCAATTTTTTGATCGTATCCTGCCTTGATCATGGAGGGTAACGACAACATCCCCATCGTCACAACAGTTGCTCCGACAATTCCCGTGGATGCAGCCAGCAACATACCAACTAAAACCACCCCAATGCCTAGGCCTCCCTTCGTGGTTCCAAAGAGCTCACCAATTGATTGTAATAAACCAGCGGCAATTTTGGTTTTTTCCAACATAATACCCATGAAGATAAATAAAGGGACAGCCACTAAAGGCTCATTGATCATGGTTCCAAAAATCCTTTGGGGGAAAAAACCAATCATGCGGAAGTTGAAAATCTCCATGGCTTCTCCAATAAAACCAAAGATTAGGGCAGAACCAGCTAGCGTAAACGCGACTGGGAAACCAAATAACAATAGCCCAAGAGTTGTAAAAAACATGATGATAGAGAGAATTTCTGGCGTCATGAATTTTCCTTACTTAGTAAAACTTGAATGGACTTAGAAACATTCGAAATTAATTGTAAAAATAAAACCAAACAAAACCATAAAATAGCACTTTTTAAAACAAAGAGAGCAGGCATGCCTCCGGCCTCTCTAGAAACTTCATTCATTAAAAAAGATCGATACACAAAGGGATAGCTGTATTGCCAAATGATATATAGAAAAGGAGCAAGAAGAAAAATATTTCCTATGAGGTCAACAGTGGCTTTATATTTTTCTGATGCATCACGATAAAAAACATCAATTCGGACATGTTCGTTTGCCAGGTAGGTAAAGCCACTTCCAAGCATAAAAATAAAACTATGAAGCCAAACATAAGCCTCTTGCATCCATATAAATCCAACACTAAACCCATACCGCATGACAACTACCGTGAAAACTAAAAGCACCATCAAAAAAGCAAATAATCCACATAGATAACCCACGAAAGTATTTATTCGGTCGATAGTTCTGGATATGAGACTCAAAGCCAACATAGCCGAGGATTATAACTCTTGGATATGGGAATTAAACTAAGAAAGTAGGTTAGGGCACCAACTTTATTAAAAAATAAAGCCTTACTCATGCGGGGTGAGATTCAGTGCCCTTGAAAACAATAATAATTGTTTAACCTGATTTAATTGTAAACAAATTCTCCCCTATTGATGATTCAAAAGTATCTAAATCAAGAATATTAATTCACATTTTTTCCACAGGAGTAATTATTTATAAAACGCATCAATCAATGAAATAATAGTTTTTTACTATTAAGCACTTTTCACTATATTAATAACTAAATGACTACATCTCCTTTATCGCCCCATCTTCAAATACACAAACCTGTGTTGACGATGATTTTTTCTATTACCCATCGAATTTCAGGTATTATCTTTGCAATCTCTCTTCCTTTTTTAGCCTTTTGGATTGGTTCAGTGTATTTTGCCCCTTCTGGATTTGAGGTTTTATCAATGTTCTTTAATTTACCTTTTGTTAAATTAATTTTTATCTTTTGGTTTTTTGCTCTTAATCACCACTTATTAAACGGACTTAAGTATTTTTTATGGACCTTTGCTAAAGGAATGGAATTAAATCAAGTTTACTTAATCTCATACAGTATTTTATTGATCAATTTGATTATGACCGCCATTTTTTCTTGGAGTATTTTTTCATGAAAGGATCGACTAAATGGTATTGGCAAAGAGTTTCTGCCTTTATTTTAGTTCCAACTAGTTATTGGTTTGTTTTCTTCTTCGTTAATAATCTCGAAGCATCTCATTCTTTAATATTGAATTCGCTAAATAGTTTTTTTGTTAAATTTTTTATGATCCTATTTTTTTTCGTTGCTACTTTTCATGCCCGACTAGGATTAGTGACAATTTACCAAGATTACTTTAATGAAAAGAAGGTTAAACTTTACAGTCGTTTAACTGATATTTTACTTTTATTGGTAATTTTATTTATATTACCAGTCATCTTGATTTAAATAATGAGCAATTATACAGACCATATATTAGATGTTGTTGTCCTAGGAGCAGGAGGGGCTGGATTAAGAGCTGCCCTAGGCTGTTCCGAACAGGGTTTAAAGACGGCTTGTGTGAGTAAGGTCTATCCTACCAGAAGTCATACGGTTGCTGCTCAAGGAGGCATTGGCGCGGCTCTTGGGAACATGGGCCAGGATAGCTGGCAATGGCATATGTTTGATACCGTTAAAGGATCAGATTGGCTGGGAGATCAAGATAGTATTGAGTATCTATGCTCCAATGCTGTTGATTCTATTGTAGAATTAGAACATTACGGTATGCCTTTTTCTCGAACCGAAGATGGAAAAATTTATCAAAGACCATTTGGAGGCCATATGACCAATAATGGCAAAGGAGAGCCGGCAAGTAGAGCTTGTGCTGCAGCTGATCGAACCGGGCATGCCCTCTTACATACTCTCTACCAGCAGAGTTTAAAAAAAGATGTTCAATTTTATAATGAGTTTTATGCAATCGATCTTCTCAAAGATAGCAGTGGAGAGATTTGTGGTTTATTAGCCTTATCCATTGAAGATGGAAGCCTTCATCGTTTTATTGCGAAAATGACGATCCTTGCAACCGGAGGGTACGGTAGAATTTTTCAATCCTCTACCAGCGCTCATATATGTACAGGAGATGGAGCGGGCATTGCTTTGCGGGCCGGTCTTCCTTTATCAGATATGGAATTTATCCAATTTCATCCTACTGGGATTTATGGAGTAGGAGTTTTAATATCCGAGGCGGCTCGAGGCGAAGGGGGAATTTTAAAAAACAGTGAAGGCACGCGGTTCATGTTGGAATACGCTCCTAATGCAAAAGATCTTGCAGCCAGGGATGTTATCTCAAGATTTATTAGTAAAGAGATTACTGCTGGACGTGGATGTGGTCCTAATAAAGATTATATCCATCTTCATTTGGAGCACTTAGATGCTGATATGTTAGCCAAAAGATTACCGGGGATCTCAGAGTCAGTGAAAGCATTTTGTGGACGTGATATTTCCAAAGAACCTATTCCTGTAATCCCGACAGTTCATTATTGTATGGGTGGAGTTCCCACTAATTTTAAGGCCGAAGTCTTAAAGCCTACAGCAGATAATACTGAAGAAGTATGCTCTGGTCTCATGGCGATTGGAGAGGCGGCCTGTGCCTCAGTTCACGGCGCTAATCGTCTTGGAACAAATGCTTTAGCAGAACTGGTTGTTTTTGGAAGGGGCGCTGCTATTCAAGCAGGCCAAGTAATCAATCCTTCAGAGTCAAATAAAATGCCTTCAGACGCTTCGACGATGGAAATTATTGACCGACTCC
This sequence comes from Pelagibacteraceae bacterium, assembly GCA_008638215.1. GTDB lineage: Bacteria > Pseudomonadota > Alphaproteobacteria > HIMB59 > HIMB59 > HIMB59. The sequence continues at coordinate 28,729 of VTPN01000008.1, read as the reverse complement.
ACTCTATTAAAAATAATTCGGGTGATATTTCTGTTGGAGAGCTTAGAGACAAAATGCAAAAAACAGTTCAAAAAAGATTTGGTGTTTACCGTGAAAGCGAAACACTTTCTTTGGGTAATCAAGAACTTCAGTCCCTATACCAAGACCTTAAAAATGTCAAAATTGTTGATAAATCAGATGTTTTCAATACTGATTTAATTGAAGCGTTGGAGCTTCATAATTTAATGGAGGTTGCTGGCAGTGTCGGAATATCAGCGGAACAGCGCACCGAAAGCCGTGGCGCTCACGCCCGAGAGGATTACCCTGAAAGAGATGATGAAAATTGGTTGAAGCATACGTTAGCCTGGAAAGATAAGGACCAATTTAATATTACTCATCGCCCAGTTCGAATGACCACTTTAAGTAATCAAATTTCTGTAATCCAGCCTCAAGTGAGAATTTACTAATGGTGCAATTATCGCTTCCTAAAAATTCAGTGCCAGTTAAAGGTAAAACCCACTCTAATGTTGAATTGATTGATGATCAGGGTCAACACAATACGGATATTCGCATTATTAATATTTATCGCTGGTCAGGTATTGAGGGACAACCGCCACAAATAGATCGATTTGAAATTGATGTCGCTAAAGCAGGCACGATGGTATTAGATATTTTAAATAAAATAAAGTCAGACGTTGATACAACTCTTACCTACCGTAAGTCTTGCCGCGAAGGTGTTTGCGGATCTTGCGCTATGAATATTGACGGGGTAAACACTTTAGCTTGTCAAAAACATATTGAAGAGTGCTCCAAAGAAATTACCATTTATCCTTTGCCTCACATGAGGGTTGTCAAAGATTTAGTTGTTGATTTGAAAAAAGCTTTTGAGCAATTTAAATCAATCAAACCTTGGTTAATGAAAAATAGTAAACATAACGAAAGAGAAAATACCCAAAGTGTCGAAGACCGAGATAAACTAGATGGCAAATGGGAGTGTATTATGTGTTTTTCTTGTAGTACTTCTTGCCCAAGTTACTGGTGGAACGAAGATAAGTATCTTGGTCCTGCGGTTCTTCTTCAAGCGAATAGATGGATACAAGATAGTCGCGATGAAGAAAAAAAAGAGAGGCTTAAAGAACTGGATGATAACTTTAAATTGTACCGATGCCACTCAATTATGAATTGTACTCGCTCTTGCCCTAAAGGATTAAACCCGGCAAAAGCGATTTCAGAAATTAAATTAGAAATAGCGAGGAATAAATAATGCCTAAAATATCTTTAATTGGTGCTGGTAATATTGGGGGCACGCTTGCTCACTTAGCAGCTTTAAAAAAATTAGGAGATGTCACGTTAATTGATGTTGTTGAGGGCATGCCTCAAGGAAAGGCTTTAGACCTTAGTCAATCATCGGCTGTAGAGGGATTTACTGGAAAAATCAAAGGAACTAATGATTTCTCACAAATGAAAAATTCTGATGTCATTATTATTACAGCAGGTTTGCCAAGACAACCAGGGATGAGTAGAGATGACCTTTTGGAGACGAATGGAAAAATCATCAAAAAAATTGCTCTTGATATTCAAAAACATGCACCCAAAGCATTCGTCATTTGTATCACCAATCCACTTGATGCAATGGTCTATGTTTTACAAAAATATTCTAAACTTCCCAAAAATATGTGCGTGGGCATGGCGGGAGTTTTGGACTCCTCTCGAATGAAATTCTTCCTTTCTGAGGCTCTTGATGTCTCTATAAAGGATGTGGAGACTTTCGTGTTAGGGGGCCATGGAGACGACATGGTTCCTTTAGTCAACTATACAACGATTGGTGGTATCCCTTTGATGGATTACATAAAACTAAAAAAAATACCTTCCTCTAAAATTCAAAAAATCGTTGATCGTACTCGAATGGGAGGGGGAGAAATTGTAAAGCTTTTAAAGAGAGGATCGGCTTTTTATGCCCCAGCAAGCTCGGCCATTCAAATGGCGGAAGCTTACTTATTAAACCAAAAAAAATTACTTCCATGCGCGGCTTATCTAAGCGGGCAATATGGACTTAAGAATATGTATATGGGCGTTCCAACAATCATTGGAAATAAAGGTATTGAGAAAATAATTGAAGTTAAGCTATCTTCGAATGAAAAAAACATGTTGAAGAAATCAGTAATCTCAGTTCAGAGCCTTGTGAGTGCAGTTGATAAACTTCTTAAATAGTTTTTTAAAAAACAATGACTTTGCTGGAAGATGGGAGTATAAAATAATTAAGATTAATGAGATCTTATAATTCTTTTCTGACCGCTAATAACGCCTCTCAAATTATTTCTATATATAAAGACTTCGTCAAAAATCCATCGTTGGTTGATCAAAGTTGGCATAATTTTTTTAAGGAATTAGCTCCGGAAGAGTTAGCTATTTTGGCTGATTATGAAAAACTAGATTGGTCTAAAAAAACTCGAAGTTCAGATTTTTCTCAAACTTCTCTTAATCAGGCTATATCCGACTCCTTAAGGTTGGTGATGATGATCAGAGCTTATAGAGAAATTGGTCACCTTATTGCTAACCTTGATCCTTTAGATTTAGTCGTTAAATCTAAACCTGCAGGACTAGATCCTGAGTATTATGGATTTCAAAAAAAAGATTTTGATCGAAAAATTTTTTTATTTGGTTATTTAGGATTTGAGACAGCTACTGTTCGTCAAGTTTTTGAGAAATTACAAAAAATTTATTCTGGTACCCTATCTATCGAATACAAACATATTCAAAGTGCTGAAGAATATTTATGGCTCAAGGATAGAATCGAAGATGAAAAAGATATGCATCTAACCCCTAAAGGAAAAAGAACTATTTTAGAAAGATTAATTTCAGCTGAGTATTTTGAAAAATTTTTAGATACAAAATATCGAGGAACAAAAAGATTTGGGTTGGATGGAGCTGAGTCAACTATTCCTGCCCTTGAGCAAATTTTAAAAAGATCTTCAGAGTATGGTATTGAGGATTTTTCTTTTGCCTGCGCTCACCGAGGACGATTAAATATTTTAGCCAATGTAGTTAAAAAACCTCATATCCAAATTTTTAGCGAGTTTATTCATGGAGGAGAAAACGCTCTCAGTAATGAAGGTTCAGGAGATGTGAAATATCATTTAGGTGCAAGTTCGGATAGAAGTTTTAGCGGTAATCTGATTCATGTAAGTATGGCCGCAAACCCCTCTCATTTAGAGGCCGTGAACCCAGTTGTGGCGGGAAAAATTCGAGCTAAACAAGCTCTGATTGATGATAAAAATAATGAAAAGGTGTCTGGATTATTAATTCATGGAGACGCTGCAATTGCTGGACAAGGGGTCGTCGCCGAGACTTTTGCCATGTCTCAACTTAACGGATATCGTATCGGGGGTCTTATACATTTTATTATTAACAATCAAATTGGATTTACCACTTCTCCTCAATATAGTCGTTCCGCCCCTTATTCTTCTGAGATTGGAAAAATAGTCCAAGCTCCTATTTTTCATGTGAATGGTGATGACCCAGAGGCTGTAGTACTTGCTTCAAGAGCCGCAACAGAATTCAGGAACACTTTTAAAAAGGATACTTTAGTTGATATGTTCTGCTACCGCAAACACGGTCATAATGAAGGAGACGAACCTTCTTTTACACAACCTTTAATGTATCAAACAATTAAAAAGAAAAAACCAGTTGCAGAAATTTATGCCCAAAAATTAATTGAACAAGAGATTATTAATTCACAACAAGTTGAATATATCAAAGATGCTGTTTGGTCAGATTTAGAGAAGAAATTTGAAAAGGCAAAAAATTATAAATTGAAAACTAAATCATGGATGGGCGGACAGTGGAGCGGTCTTAGTCGAGCTCCAAAAGACACCCTGCGAAGAGGCAGAACAGCAGAGCCCATAAAATCACTTAAAGATATTGGAAAAAAGATTACTCAAGTGCCAAAAGATTTCAGTTTACATCCAAAATTAGAAAAATTTAATTCATCAAGACTGAAGGCAATTCAATCAGGTAAAGGAATTGACTGGGCATTCGCTGAGGCATTAGCATTTGGCTCTCTTTTAAAAGAGGGTTTTAAAGTGAGATTGGCCGGACAAGACTCAGGTCGGGGTACTTTTAGCCAAAGACACTCTGTGTTCTATGATCAAAAAACTGAAGAGCGATATATTCCCTTAAATCACCTTGAAAAAAAGCAAAAACAATTTGAAATCATTGATAGTTTTTTATCAGAAATGGGTGTTCTTGGTTTTGAGTACGGGTACTCATTGGCAGATCCTAATACATTGGTAATTTGGGAGGCCCAGTTTGGAGATTTTGCGAATGGCGCTCAAATTATTATTGATCAATTTATAGCCGCAAGTGAAAGAAAATGGATGCAAATGAGTGGCTTAGTGATGTTGCTCCCTCATGGTCATGAGGGCATGGGCCCTGAACACTCTAGTGCTCGTATTGAGCGGTTTCTTCAAATGGCTGCCGAAGATAACATTCAATTATTAAACTGTACTACACCCGCCAGCTATTTCCATGCGCTTCGAAGACAAATACATAGAAATTTCAGAAAACCCTTAATAATATTTACACCGAAGTCAACATTAAGACACCCTAGTAATGTTTCTAATATTGAGGATTTTTCAGGACGATCCGCTTTTCATCGAATAATTGATGAAGATATTAAAAATCCAAAAAGAGTCGTTTTCTGCTCAGGTAAGATTTTCTACGAATTAGATGATTATCGAAAAGAGCATAAAATCAAAGGTGTAAAGATTGTTCGATTAGAGCAAATTTACCCTTTTCCTTTTGATACTTTGGGCCAAGTAATCCTTAAACATAAAGATGCAGAAATGATATGGGTTCAAGAGGAACCAAAAAATATGGGCGCTTGGGCTTTTGTGAAAAGTAGAATTAGACATCTTTTTAAAAAATTTGAGATAGAAAAAAACATCCATTATGTGGGTAGAAGGCGTGCTGCAGCACCGGCAACAGGTATAGCAAAGAGACATAATGCCAATCAAAACCTTATTAAAAAATTAGCGCTTCATTCTCCTCTAAAAAGTGTGATAAAAGAAAAGATAGGAGTAAGTTTTATTAAGTTTAAAAACTTGCCAACAAACGAATGATCAATATTACCGTACCAGAATTAGGCGAGTCTATTATTGAAGGCACTTTGACTACTTGGTTGGTCAAAGAGGGATCATCATTTCAAGCGGGAGACAACCTTGCTGAAATTGAAACAGAAAAGATAACCATTGAAATTCCAGCTCAATCGGCAGGAACAATTTCCAAAATTTTAATTTCTGAAGGAAGTTCAGTAAAAGTAGGTGAAATTATTGCACAATTTTCTGAAGTTGGAGATGCTACTCCATCATCACAATCAAAATCAGATAAAGAAAAAATTCCCTCCCCATCTTCAAAAGAGGCGGAAGTGCCTAAAGTTGAAAAAAGTCTTGATAATCAACCAAAAAGTTCAGAACCAGCTATTTCAAATTATGATGAACCAACTAACAATGAGAGCGAAAAATCAGTTCCCATGTCAAAATTGCGCCAAACAATTGCTCGAAGATTAAAAGATGCGCAAAATACGGCAGCTATTTTAACAACGTTTAATGAAGTTGATATGACTGCTATTATGGCTCTTCGAAAAAAACAACAAACTGCTTTTCAAAAAAAACATGGAGTTAAATTAGGCATCATGTCTTTCTTTGTTAAAGCTTGTGTTCAGGTTCTCAAGGAACTACCTGAAATAAACTCAGAGATTTTTGAAGATAAAATCATTTATAAGAATTATTTTGATATTGGCGTAGCTATAGGTTCAGAAAAAGGCTTAGTAGTCCCTATTATTCGAAATGCTGAAAAATTATCTAATGCCGAAATTGAAAAAGAAATTATTAATTTAGCCACCAAAGCAAATTCTAATAAGCTGGCAATGAAAGACTTATCGGGAGGTACTTTTTCTATCACTAACGGAGGGGTTTATGGATCGATGATGAGTACTCCAATTATTAACCCTCCTCAAAGCGCAATCCTTGGAATGCATTCTATTATCGAGCGACCCATTGCTTTCAAAAATAAGGTTGTGATAAGACCGATGATGTATACAGCGCTTAGCTATGATCATCGATTAATCGATGGCAAACAAGCTGTCACTTTCTTAGTAAGATTAAAAGAAATTTTAGAAGATCCTAAAGTCGATTAATTTTTTAGTATATTTTTAAGTACAAAGTTTAATATACCATCTGACTTGTAATACTGCAGTTCATTAATGGTATCTATTCTTAATGTGCACTGTAATTCTCTTGTTACTTCACCTTGTTTTAAGATTAAAGATATTTTTTCGAGTGGCTTTATTTCAGAATGTAATTTGATATCAATCAGGTCAGAAGATTTAATACCAAGATCTTGGATATTGATATTTTCAAGTTGGATTGGAAGAACGCCCATCCCAATTAAGTTTGATCGATGTATTCTCTCAAAGCTCTCTGCGATCACAGCTTTTATTCCTAGTAATTTTGTTCCTTTGGCGGCCCAGTCTCTTGAAGAGCCTGTACCATATTCTTGGCCAGCAAAAACAACAATATTTTCAGCTCTTTTTTGATATTCCATGGCCACTTCGTAGACACTCATTTGCTTTTTTTCAGGCTCCAGAATGGAATACCCACCTTCTACATCAGAGAGCAGTTCATTTTTAATTCTGATATTGGCAAACGTACCTCGAACCATCACTTCATGATTGCCTCTTCTAGCGCCATAAGAGTTGAAATCTTTTTGTAAAATTTGTCTTTCCATAAAATAACTACCTGCAGGACTATCTTGCTTAATTGCTCCAGCAGGAGAAATATGATCAGTGGTTACGCTATTGCCTAGTAAAAGAAGAGGTCTGGCATTATCAATATTTTGAATTTCTTTTTCCATTTCAGAGATAGAATCAAAGAAAGGAGGTTTTTGAACATAAGTAGACTCTTGTTTCCATTGGTATAAATCCCCTTCAGAGGTTTGAATGCTTTGCCACTCTTTAGGCCCTTGAAGGGCGTTGCTATATTGATGAGAGAATATTTCAGCTGATACATGCTGACTAACAATCGAATTAATTTCTTCATTAGCTGGCCAAATATCTTTTAAGAATATTTCTTTTCCCTCATTACTGACACCTAAAGCATCTTTTGATAAATCAATATTGACTGTCCCCGCTAAAGCATAGGCCACCACCAGTGGTGGTGAAGCGAGGTAATTAGCTTTCACATGAGGGTTCACACGGCCCTCAAAATTTCTGTTTCCAGAAAGAACTGATGCTACTGTTAAATTATTTTCACTAATCGCATCCGCAATATCTGGATGGAGAGGTCCAGAATTTCCAATACAAGTTGTACAACCATAGCCGACTAAATGAAATCCCATGGCATCTAAATGTTTAGTTAAGTCTGATTTGTTAAGATAGTCTGTGACTACTTTTGAACCCGGAGCCAGAGATGTTTTTACCCATGGCTTAACCTGCATTCCAAGCTCATTTGCTTTTTTGGCAACTAGTCCTGCTGCTACAAGAACATTAGGATTCGATGTATTGGTACAGGATGTAATTGCCGCAATCACAACGTCACCGTCTGATAGTTGGTAGTTATGATTTTTGACTTTAGATTTTTGAGGTTTGTCTTGTAGTAGTTTTTGAAAATTTGCTGATACGCCATTTAAATTAATTCTATCTTGAGGTCTCTTCGGCCCTGCCAACGATGCCTGAACTGTTTCAAGATTTAATTCAAGATAATCATCGTATTCACTTTGGTTATCCATCCAAAGACCTTGAATTTTGTTATATTTTTCAACAATTTTTATTAAGTCTTTATCTCTAGCTGTTAGATTAAGATATTTAATTGTTTCTTCGTCAGTGGAGAAAAAACCACATGTAGCACCGTATTCAGGGGCCATGTTGGCAATCGTAGCTCGGTCGGCTAGGGATAGATTTTTTACACCCTCACCATAAAATTCAACAAACTTGCCCACCACACCTTTTGCTCTTAACATCTCCACAACAGTTAAAACTAAGTCAGTAGCGGTAACTCCTTCTTGAAGGTCCCCATCCATTTTAAAGCCCACAACCTCAGGAAGCAACATGGATACTGATTGACCAAGCATCGCGGCTTCGGCTTCAATACCTCCAACGCCCCAGCCTAAGACCCCTAAAGCATTGACCATTGTTGTGTGACTATCAGTTCCTACAAGAGTATCAGGATATAAATATTCATTTCCATTTATAGATTTACTCCAAACAACTTTAGCTAAATATTCTAAGTTAACTTGATGACAAATTCCGGTCCCAGGGGGAATAACTCGAAAATTTTCAAAAGCTTGTTGCCCCCATTTTAAAAATTCATATCGTTCTTGATTTCTTCCAAATTCCATATCGACATTTTTTTGAAAGGCTTGAGGGGTAGCAAAATAATCAACCATTACAGAGTGATCAATTACAAGATCGACTTGAGACAAGGGATTTACTTTTGCTGGATCTTTTCCTTTAAGCGCAACGGCATCTCTCATTGCAGCAAGATCTGCTACAGCAGGTACGCCGGTAAAGTCTTGCATGAGCACACGGGCAGGAAGAAAAAATATTTCATGATTTTTTTCAGGACTTTGTAAAACTTTTTCAATCAAACCTTTATTGACATCTTTGCCATCCTCAAGTCGAAGTAAGTTTTCTATAAGAATTTTTTTTGATTTGGGTAATTTTTGAATAGCTGGATATTTATCATGCAGCTTTGAGATATTATAAAAAACAAATTGTTTCTCACCTATTTTTAAGGAGTCTAGAGTTTGGAAACTATCAGAAAAATTCATGATTAACTCTTATCATTTATTTAATAATATTTTTTATGCATAATTTTAATCAATTAACGCTTAAATTTTTCTTTTAGCAAGTCATATAATTTTTGAGCATCATAACTCAACTCTCTGCCAGTTCTTTTAATCAATCCCATAGTTCTGGTTACCGTGGGATCAATTAAGGGTCTGTAAGATAAGAGCTTATGATCCTTAGAAACTGCTAATTTTGGCGCTAAAGTAATCCCTAATCCCTGTTCGACCATATTTAAAGCTGAAGGTATATGTCTGACTTCATAGGTCCAATCTAAATCTTCTTTTTGTAAGGCTAGAGCATTTTCAAAATAAATTCGACTACCTGAACCTTTCCAAACAGAAATAAAGTCTCGGTTTTTTATATCTGATAATTTAATTTTTCTTTTTTTTTCGAGCACATCACCTTTAGGAAAAACCACAACATAATCTTCAATAAATAAATTTTCAAAGTTTATGCCGGGTTCTTGAATGCCTGTAAAATTAATTCCAAAATCACATTCGCCCCCTAAAACACTATCAACGACATAATTTGATGAACGTTCAATAATTTGTACTTTGCATCGAGGTTCCATCTCTTTAAATATTTTTAATGCTGGATAAATAATATTGCTCAGAGCAGAATTAACCGCACCAATTTTGATAATTGAAGGAAAGCTATAATTTTCATTAAGTGTTTTAGTGGCAGTTTTGATTGCATCAATAATACTTCTGGCTCTTTCATAAAAATTTCTTCCTGAATAAGACAGTTGAACCTTTCTTGTTGTGCGATCAAATAATTTTGTTCCTAATTCATGTTCTAGTTTTTGTATTCTTCTAGACAGCGCAGGTTGAGATAAATTTAAGTTAATGGCAGCTTTTGCAAAGGAATTTGTTTCGGTTAGTTCTATAAATGCTTCAATATCACCAATTTCAATATTAATGCGCATTCAACATTAATATCAAAATCACGTTTAATTGATAATATTATTTTACAATTAGAGTGGCTTTAACTGCTTTTTTCCATCCTAAATAGAGTCTTTCTACATCTTTTTTATTCATTTTATGAACAAAACTCTTTTCACTTTTCCATTTCTTATTAATATCAGCAAATCTTTTAATTAACCCACATTGGAATCCCGCTAAATATGCTGCGCCTAAAGAAGTAGTTTCATTAATTTTAGGCTTTAAACATTCAGATAAAAGCATATTTGATAAAAATTGAATAAATGGATTATTGTTAACCATCCCTCCGTCTACCTTTATTCTTTTAATTCTTATACCGCTATCCTTCTCCATCGCTAAAATTAAATCTTTCGTTTGGTAAACAACACTATCTAACGTAGCTTTAACCAATTCGGGAATTCCTGTATTACGAGTAATTCCAAATAGCGCTCCTCTTGCTTCACCATCCCAATAAGGGGCACCTAGCCCTACAAACGCAGGCACCAGATAAATATTTTGTGAGGGATCATTTTTTGCATATAGAATTTCAGTTTCTTTTGCATTTTTAATTATTTTAAGTGAGTCTCTTAACCATTGAACAGCCGCTCCAGCAATAAAAATCGACCCCTCTAAGGCATAAGTATTTTTTCCTTTAATGCGATAAGCAATTGTGGAGAGTAAATTGTTTTTGGAATATTTTAATTTTGATCCTAGGTTCATAATCATAAAACAACCTGTTCCATAGGTTGATTTTATGGAACCAGGTTCTAGACAGGCTTGGCCAATCGTTGCTGCTTGTTGGTCTCCAGCAATTCCTTGAATTGGAATTCTACTTCCAAATTTTGTTGTATGACCAAAATCATCAGCACTATCTTTGACAGTTGGAAGAATTTTTGCTGGCACTTTAAATATTTGAAGCATTTCTTTTGACCATTGACTTTTTTTAATATCAAAAAGCATTGTTCTCGAAGCATTAGTTGCTTCAGTATAATGACTTTGACCATCAGTTAATTTCCACAATAACCATGTATCAATAGTGCCAAATAATAACTTATCTTTTTTCAGCAATTCTTTTGCTACTTTAGAATTGTTTAAAAGCCAATTTATTTTTGATGCAGAAAAATAGGAATCTATAATCAATCCAGTTGTATTTTGTATTTTTTTTGCAAAACCCTTTTGCTCAAGACTTTTACAAAATTTAACCGTTCTTCTATCTTGCCAGACAATTGCATTATAGACCGGCTTGCCATTGGTCTTATCCCAAAGGACCGTTGTCTCTCTTTGGTTGGTTATTCCTATAGATCTGATTTGAGTAGATTTTATTTTAGCCTTACGAATAGCCTCTTTGGCTGTAAACAAAACAGATTGATATATTTCTTCTGGATCATGTTCAACTTCACCATCTCTAGGGAAGATTTGTCTAAACTCTTTTTGACTGGAGGATATAAAACTAAAATTTTTATCAAAAATAATTACTCGAGTTGAGGTAGTACCTTGATCAATAGAAAGAATATAATTTTTCATTATGTTTTATTATAATGATTATAAATATTTATTTAAAACATCATTTAAGATATTGATTTTATCTTTTGGGAAGCTGATTCCTAATTTTGTTCTTCGAAAAAGAATATCTTCAACACTGGATGCCATTTCTTCTTTTACCAGATAGGCTACTTCAAATTCATAAAGATCCTCAGTGATTTTGATACCTCCATCTTTGCAATTCATATAATACGAGTGTAGCTTAGAAGTTTGATTTCCATAAGATTGTTTAAATCTTTCTTTCATCGGAGCTGGTACGAGGTTATTAAATATATCGTAATTTGAAATATCTGCTCCAGGTAGTTTTTCTTTATCGGTCCAAGTCGTGTTTTTTATTGAAATTACAGTAGATAATTTTTCTAGAGCGTGTTCAGCTAGTTTTCTGTAAGTTGTTAATTTTCCTCCAAATATAGATAGAATTGGCGCACCCTTTGTATCTAAATCAAATTCATAATCCCGTGTCACCTTAGAGGCACTTTGATTAAAGTCTTCTAATAGAGGTCTAATGCCAGCATAAGTCCAAACAATGTCAGACTCTGAAATTTGATTTTTTAAAAAAAAGTTTACAGCATTTAATAAGTAAGACTGTTCTTCAGGCGTGATAGTAGGGTTTAAGTAACTGTCGACCTCTTTATCCGTCGTACCAATGAGTGTATAGTCGTTTTGATACGGGATCATAAAAACTATTCTTCTGTCTTCTTGTTGTAGTATGTAAGCTTGCTCTCCCTCATAAAGTTTTTTTACTATTAGGTGGCTTCCTTGAACTAAACGTAATGATTTATTCGTTTGAACTTTACAAATATCTTTTAGAATGTTTAAAACAAATGGACCTGAGGCATTTATAATTACTTTTGTTTTAATTATTTTTTTATTGCTAAGTTCAACTACCCAGTGATCATCATACCTAGTTGCATTTGTTACAGCAGTATTCAGAATAATTTCAGCACCTCTGTATAAGGCATCTTGAGCATTTATGAGCACAAGACGGGCGTCATCTATAGATAGATCTGAATATTCATACCCTTTTTGAAAATTTTTTTTTAAAGGGTTGTCTTTGAAATCATTAAGAAGATTTACATATTTTGATTTTGGGAGAGTGATGAATCCTCCAAGCCAATCATAAAGCAGAAGACCCATTCTAATTAACCATGCGGGCCTTAAATGAGACACATGAGGCATCACAAATCTTATGGGTTTAGAAATATGAGGCGCAATAGCTTTGATCACCTCTCTTTCTCTTAAAGACTCCCTAACTAATCTAAATTCATAATTTTCTAAGTACCTTATTCCTCCATGGATTAATTTCGTTGACCATGAGGATGTTTGAGAGGCCAAATCTCCTTTTTCTACTAATGTTACTTTTAGACCTCTGCCAACAGCATCTCTGGCTATTCCAACACCATTTATTCCTCCACCTATTATCAAAAAATCTTTCATAAAAAATTACTTCTTAAGTTACTCATATATATAAGTTTGATAATATATGATTTATTATATTAAATTATTAATAAACAAAAATAATGTTATTTCTAACAAATTTTATGGTAAAATTATTGTAAATATTTTACTCACCCCTCTACATGAAAAAAATTAATGAAAAAGAATATGTTTTAAGACAAAGCATCATTGATGCCGCTTTAGCATTAGAAAAAAAAAAATTAAATCAATGCAAATCAGGAAATATTAGCATTAGGTGGAAAGACGGTCTTTTAATTACGCCTTCAGGAATTGCATACAATAAGCTAAAGCCAGAAGATATAGTTTTTGTTGATAAAAATAAGAAGCATTATGGTAAATGGAAACCCTCTTCTGAAACACCCTTCCATTTTGATATTTTAAAAAGCAAAAAAGAGATAAACGTTGTTATTCATACTCATTCTCCGTATGGAACAGGATTATCTATTTTAGGTAAACCGATACCTTGTTTTCATTATATGATTGCATTTTTTGGTGGAGATACTGTTCCTTGTGCAAAATTTGCCCCTCCAGGAAGCCAAGAACTTTCAGACAATGCGGTAAAAGCACTTAAAAAATATAAGGCATGTCTTCTAGCTAATCATGGTGTCATTGTAACTGGTTCAGATCTTGAGGAGGCATTAATATTAACAGAAGAATTAGAAGTATTGTGTCAACAAATTACTATAGCAAAAATAAATGGAACTCCGAAACTAGTTGGAAAAAAAGATATGCAAAAAATTATTGAAGCAGTTAAGACTTATGGAAAGCAATAATTTTAATAATCAAGAAATTATAGATTTTAAAAATATTTCATTCCAACTTGGATCAAATCTTTCACTGGTTCAGGCAGCTGGAGGAAATACATCGATGAAATCTGATGACAGTATGTTAATCAAAGCTTCTGGAACTTGGTTATCAAATTCACTAAAAGAAGATGTTTTTGTTGAGGTTGATTTAAATTCAATTAAAAAAAAAATAAATAGCGAACAAGATGACAATTTTTCTAATGATATAATTTCCAAAAACGACCTTAGACCTTCAACAGAAACATCTTTTCATGCTTTAATTGATTTTAAATATGTATTACATGTTCATTCTACTTCAATAATAGCAAACGCAATTTCTTTTAATTCAACTACTAATTTAAAAAAAAATTTAGGTGATAATTTTGCTTTTATACCATACATCAGGCCAGGTTTCCCTTTAACTATGTCGATGAAAAAAATTATTACCCCTGGTACTCAAATCATCATTTTAGAAAATCATGGATTAATTGTAGGAGGTAACGATCTTGAAGAGACTTATGATTTATTACTTAATACCCACAAAAAATTAGATGTTGTCATTAACAAGAATCTTAGTTTTCAAAAAGAACCCACCTCATTTGATATTCATCAATATCATCTTAAAAATGATGAAAAATATAATCTTTTTAAAACAACAAATGAAAAAGTTTTTTCAGCCTTCTCCAAGTCTTTTTATCCTGATCATGTTATATTTCTGGGTCCAGGCATCCCTTCTTTTGAAACAAGTCAAGATGCATTAAATTTCTTAAACAAACTTAATGATAAAAATCTTAATCTTCCGCCATATATTATATTAAAAAGATTTGGATTATATGAACACAATTCTGCTATACCAGCTGCAAAAGAAATGATTGATTGCTTTCTGGAAGTTTTACTAAGAATTGACTTTGATGAAGAACTTAAGCCTTTAAATGAGTCCCAAGAAAATGAATTGTTAAATTGGGATGCAGAAATTTATCGTCAATCAATTAATTAATGAGTTTATTTTTAGGTATCGATTTTGGAACCTCTGGTGTTAGAACCTCTGTCATAAATCTTAATAAGGAAGAAATCATAAATTTTTCAGTTCCTATTGAAAAACCAATAGTTAAAGACTCATTAGTTTATCAAGACCCGTTGCTATGGTGGAATTCTCTAATAAAAAATCTTCAATTTTTAAGCACCAAGATTGATTTAAAAAAAATTAAAAGACTTTCAATTGATGGAACTTCAGGAACGGTTTTAATATGTGATGATAAAGGAAATCCATTTGATCATGCGCTGATGTACAACGATGCATCAAGCGTAGAAGAAGCAAAGTTGGTTGAGGAAGTTTCATCTGGGCATCCTATAGTTTCAAGTCCTACCAATGCACTAGTAAGAGCTTTATCACTTATAAAAAAGAATTCAGCCCAATCATATAAAATCTTACATCAAGCTGATTGGGTGGCTTCAAAAATTATAGAAGAATTCAAATTTTCAGATGAAAATAATGCTCTTAAGCTTGGATATGATTGCCAAGAGCGTAATTGGCCTAATTGGTTTAATGAATTACCATTAAATGAAAATAGTTTACCCAAAATATTAATTCCAGGACAAGTTATGGGTACTCTTAAAAATTATGAATTTTTAAAATTAGGCCTCAACCCTAATTTGGAAGTCGTTGCAGGAACAACTGATAGTATTGCTGCATTTTTAGCAACTGGTGCAAGTCAAATTGGAGAAGCTGTTACCTCAATCGGTACAACGCTTGTTGTTAAAGCAATATCTGCAAAACCAATTTTTAACAGAGAATATGGTATTTATAGCCACCGTTTAGGTGATCGATGGCTTGCGGGAGGGGCTTCTAACGTTGGAGGAAAAATTATTCAACAATTATTTGGAAATAAAATCGAAGATCTTTCTAAAAGTTTAAATCCAGATAAACTTTTGAATTTAAATTATTATCCACTTGCTCAAATAGGAGAAAGGTTCCCTATCAATGATCCAAATAAGAAGCCAATTTTAGAACCACGACCAGATAAAGAAGCTGATTTTTTTCAAGCGGTACTAGAAGGTATTACCCAAGTTGAAAAATTAAGTTATGAAAAGATTGTAGAAATTGGAGGTAGTTATCCATTAAAAATATTTACCATCGGGGGCGGAGGAAAAAATAAAAATTGGAATATTATGAGAGAGAAAATATTAAAAGTTGATTTAGTGGAGCCATTATCTAATGATGCTTCTTATGGTGTTGCTCTTTTAGCTATGGGTATTGTAAATAAAAATGATTAAGAAAATAAACTCTATTTTAGATCTTATCGATGAATATGAAATCTTTTTTTTTGATCAATGGGGTGTAGTGCATGATGGCCATAAAATCTTCCCTGAGGCAGAAAAAGTATTTGAGGTACTTCAAAATAGTAAAAAAAATATTTTTATAATCAGTAATTCTGGAAAACGATCATCTGATAATATTGAAAGAATGAAAAAATTAGGTGCCAATCATATATTGAAATCTCCTATAATTACTTCTGGGGATGTCTGTTATGAACTTTTAATTAATAAAAAAAAGCCATTTCAAAATATTGGCAATAATTATTTTGTTGTCGCTACTGAATACCCTTTATTACATAAAACTAATTACAAAAAAGCGAGAGATTTAGATAATGCTGATTTTCTTTTATTATCTAGCACAACTGGATTTAAAGATTATGAAAATTTAAATCAAATATTTGATCAAGCAATCCAATTAAATTTACCATTAGTTTGCTCTAATCCTGATGTATTGGGTGTCTCTGGAGAAAAAATCCATCCATCAACTGGAGACTTGGCAATTCAGTATAAAAAACTTGGTGGCATAATTCATGCAATCGGCAAACCTGGTTTAGAAATATTTGAATTTGCTTTTAATCAAACATCTTCCTTAAAAGAAAAGGTTTTAATGGTCGGCGACTCTTTGTTTAATGATATTTATGGGGCCAATCAATTTGAAATAGACTCTTTACTTATAACATCAGGTATTCACCGTGAAGATTTTTCTTCAGATAGAGACTTTCAAGGAATAATTGATAACATTAATTCAGCTTATCAAAATACTGGTAACCCAACATATATTATGGAGAAATTAAAATGATATTTGATTTGAAAGAATTTCAAAATAAGAAAGTAATTGTTACAGGATCTAGTACTGGAATTGGATTTGAGTCTGCGATAGAGTTTTTAGAGCTAGGTGCAAATGTTATCTTTCATGGAAATAACTCCATTGGAGATTTAGAACAAAGAGTCAAAGAACGATCTTCAAGTCAAAATTTTAAAATAATAAAAGCAGATTTTACCAATTTAGATCAAGTCAATGATTTTATGAAAGAGGCCACTAATTATTTAAAGGGATTAGATATACTTATTAATAATGCGGGCACGATGGTAGGAAGGTATAATTTAGATACAATCACTGAAAATCAATTTTTAGAAATTTTTGATTTAAATGCTAAATCTGCTTTTTTCACAACACAATATGCAAATAATATTTTCAAAAAACAAAAAAGTGGATGTATTGTCAATGTGTCAACTATAAGTGCTCGAACTGGAGGTAGTGCGGGATCAAGTGTCTACGCTGCTTCCAAGGCTTTTGTTTCGGGTATAACAAGATCTTTAGTTTCAGAGCTGTCAGCTTTCAATGTTAGGATTAATGCCATTTCACCAGGAACCATAAATACAAAATTCCACGAACAATATTCATCGCTGGAAAAACTCGAAAATACCAGATTGAAGATACCAATGAAAAGACTAGGAACTGCTACTGATTGCGTTGGTTCGATTATATTCTTATCTTCAGAAAAACTGAGTGGCTTCATTACTGGGCAAATTTTAGAAATTAATGGAGGTCAATTTATTTCTTAGATGGCTAAAATTTTATCAATTGGTGCAGGCGTAATGGGAACAGCTATTACCGTACCAGCAGCGAAAAATGATCATGATATAACTTTGATAGGTACGCATTTGGATACAGAAATTATTCAATCTATTAAAGATACGAATATTCACCCAATTTTAAATGTTAAACTCAAAAATACCAATGCCAAACAAATAGATGAATTATCACAAAGTGATTTTGATGAAGCAGATGTAATAATTATTGGAGTAAGTTCAGCTGGTGTTAATTGGTATATTGATCTATTAAAAAAATTTAAAGCCCAAGATAAAAAATTTTTAATCATTACTAAAGGACTCTTTATTAACGACGAAAATTCTATTGATATTTTACCAAATAAAATTTTAAACAGTGTCCCTTATCCTATTGATATCACCGCAGTAGCTGGACCATGCAAGGCTATCGAACTAGCTCAGCAATATATTACAAATATTTGTTTTATTAATCAAAATATTGAAAGCGCAAATAGTCTAGCGGCATTATTTAAAAACGAATTTTATATTATTGAAACACTAACAGATTTTGTTGGAGGAGAATTTTGCGCAGCATTAAAAAATGTTTTTTCAATTATGGTGGGCTGTTCACAAACATGTTATAATGATCAAGTAAAAATTTATAATCCTGAATCTGGTATTTTTACACACTGTATTAAAGAATTAGCACAAATTGTAAAACTACATCAAGGAGACATCAGTTCAGCTTATGGTTTGCCGGGAGTTGGAGATCTTCATGTGACCTCTGGAACAGGAAGAAACGGCACTTTAGGTAAGTATCTCGGTGAAGGAAAATTATACTCTTCAATTATGAAAAATGAATTATTAGGTCAAACTGTTGAGGGTGCTCAATTAATTTTAGATTTACAAGTCGCTTTGAATGAAAAATTTGAAAGTGGTTTCTTTGATAAGAGCAAGTTACCAATTTTTTATGAGCTAATTCAAACAATTTCTAAGGACAAAAAGATCCATATACCTTGGGAAAATCTTTAGATATATTTTACTTATGATCAAAAAAATAGTTATTGGATGTGATCACCTTGGTCGCGAACTAAAAGATATTTTAAAAGAATATTTAACCTCAAAAGGAATAGACGTAACTGATATTGGTGTCAACTCAGATGAATCTGTTGATTACCCAGATGTTGGTAAAGAGCTTTCAAAAAGAATTCAAAATAAAGAGTTTGAGAGAGGAATTTTAGTTTGTGGAACTGGAGCGGGAATGGCCATTGTAGCCAATAAGTTTTCAGGTATTCGCGCCGTTTGCGTAAATGATGCTTATACAGCAGAAAGGTCAATTGCTAGTAATAATGCACAGGTGATTACATTTGGTGCTTTGATTATTGGTGCTCCAAATGCAAAAATGTACACTGACATTTGGTTAAACAATGACTTTCAAGTAGAACGATCTGGAAAAAAAGTAGATAAGATTAACGAACTTGATCAGTAGTTAATTTTTAATTTTAAAGAATTCGTAATTTATTTTTTTCTTTTGAATTATTTTAAGAAAATTGGGGTCAAGCTTTGGGCCTGCAAAAAAACATTTATCAAAATCCTTTAGATTTGCTTGCTTGTTTATAGATTTTTTATTTATTTTACTAGTGTCAGCTAAATAATACTTTTGATCAGCATTAGACATGAATAAAGACTTAAATCTATATACGTCTTCATCATGAGTATATAGTTGAGATCCATCTAAAGAAGTTGAAGACATAAATAAAATATTTGAAGGGATCTGAGAGATCGTGTTTTCAGTTATTAAACCTACAAAACTCCCAGTAGTTTTTTGATATCTCCCTCCAACAGAAATAATTTTAATTTTGGGATTGTTACTAAGACCCATAATTAATTTAAAACTATTGGTAATTACAGTAGTTCCTTCTAAATATTTTTGAAAGTTTAAAAATTGAATACATGTTGTACTATCATCTAGTGCAACTATAGAGTTTGGTTTAATTAACTTACCTGCCTCTTCAATTAATTTATTCTTTGCATTTAAACTAAGATTAGCGCGAACTTCGTGAAAGTATTCCAAAGAAAAAGAATCGCTAGATTTTAAAACTCCTCTTTCTTTTCTTATCACTCCACTTGAAATAAAATCATCGACGTCTCGATAAATTGTCATTGGACTCACATTGAGATCTTTTGCAATAATTTTAATATCAACTTGTCCATTAGTTATGATCTCGTTGATAATTATTGAGAGTCTTTGTTCTTTTGTTTCCATATTAAAAAAATATCAGAATTAGCATTATTTATAAATAAGTTACTCTTTTACAGATCCAAGAGTTAATCCGCGAACAATATATTTTTGAATAAACAAAAGAAGAACAAACAATGGAATTAAAGAAAAAGAAATTATTACCGACATAGTACTCCAACTAGGAAGAGTTTTATAAAGAGATGCATATACTGGTAGAGTTTTGATTTCCATTTGACTCAACATCACAGCACAAATAAATTCGGTTAAGCTGAAGATAAAAGATAAAACAAAAGTAACGCTCAAACCTCCTAAACTCAGCGGAATTATAAGTTTGTGTAAAATAAGAATCTTGCTTGCCCCATCTATAAGTGCGTTTTCATCAATCTCCTTTGGAATATCATCATAAAAACTTTTCATCAATAAAACTGCTAAAGGTAAATTAATACAACTGTGCACTAATATTAAACCCAAATAGGTATCCAATAAATTTAATTTACTTAAGACAAAGTAAAGTGGGATAGAAATTGAAACTAAAGGCATCATGCGTGCACTAATAACTGACATTATAAATAAATTTTTAAATTTAAAATTATTTCTGGAAAGATAATAACTAGAATAAATTGCAACCACTAATGTCCAGCTAGCAGACCCAAAAGCAATTATAAAACTATCAAAGATACTAGGAAAAAAATTAATTTGAGAAAAAACATTTTGAAAATTATTTAAGTTAATTGAAAAAAAAAATATTTTAGGAGGAATGGCAAATATATCTTTTGTAGGTTTGATAGCAGAGGAAATTAAAAAAAAAATTGGAAAAAAAAAGATTAAGCCAACGAGATAGGCAGATATTTTTTTAAACAATTGCCTTTACTGTTTTACTGATCCTAATGTCAAGCCTCGTACGAGATGGCGTTGTACTAATAAGATAAATATGAACGCAGGTATAATTGCAGCAGTTCCTAGAGCTGCCATATTATCCCAAGCAGTTCCTGTCGATGTAACAAACGAAGTAGAAACTACTGGAATTGTCTTAAGCCCAGTTTGAGTTAACATAAGAACAAAGATAAATTCAGTCCAACTAAAAATAAAACAAAGCACGGCAGTGGCGGCTATGCCTCCAATAGCAAGGGGCACAATCAGTCTCCAAAAGACAAAAAATCGCGATGCCCCGTCTAGAAGGGCAGCTTCATCAATATCTTTTGGGATATCGTCAAAAAAACTTTTCATTAACAACACAGCTAATGGTAGGTTCATTAAAGCATGTATGATGATAATCCCTAAATGAGTATCCATTAGGCCAATATTTTTATAAATAAAAAACATTGGTATTGCGACTGCAACAGGAGGCATCATTCTTGTCGAAAGTATCCAACCCATAAAATGCTGCTGGCCCCTCATAGGAAGTCGAGAGAGTGCATAAGCGGCCAAGATTGAAATTAGCATTGCTAAACCAGTTGATCCAAGAGCAATAATGATACTATCAACTAAATTAGGCATCATATAAAAATCTCCACCACCAGGTCTGACAGCTCCCATGTCCTCTACATATAAGAATCGTGATAAACCAAATACTTCTTCATATGCTTGAAATGAAATATCAAAATTAAAAAGTTTAGGTGGAAGAGCAAAAATATCTTTGTCTTTTTTAATCGAAACGGTTATCCAAAAGTAAATTGGAAAGAAAAAAATAGCGGCAACAAACCATCCTAAGATTTGTTTTACGACCTTATTCATGAACTACCATTTTACCTTAGCAAAATGAATAAAAGCATTTCCGACAATTAAAATTACAATAAGAGAAAATAGACTAATTGTTGCCCCATAACCCCACTGGACAAAAGTAAATCTTTGCCAGGAATAAAGACTTAGTGTGTATGTTGCTGTACCAGGCCCACCAGATGTTAAAACAAATACATAGTCTACCATCCTCCACAAATCTATTCCTCTAATAAGAACAGCAACAGCAATTACTTTATGAAGCATGGGAAGTGTTAACCTTCTAAAAATTTGAAAAGGTTTAGCGCCATCAATCATTGCAGATTCAAAAGGCTCACTAGGTAAAGATCGCAGCCCCGCAACTAGAATTAAAACCATAAAGGGAGTCCATTGCCATATATCAACAATCATTACCCCCCATAGGGCTAATGTTGGATCAGCAAGAATTGTATCCTCTTGACCAAGAAGACCAATCGATTTCAGAGCCCACGGGATTAAACCATAATTGGCATCTTCCATAATTAAAAAAATCATTCCAGCAATGGCGGGTGGGATAACTAATGTTAAAGTCAAAATAGATCTTATTACGCCAAAACCAGGGTCGTCAGAGTCGATGAGAAGAGCAATGCCCATTCCTAAAACTAACTGGATAATTAGACAAACAAAGGTGTAATAAAGAGAAACTTTTAAAGATCCCCAGAAAATCTCATCGGTAAATAATTTAATCCAGTTATCCCATCCAACAAATATCAGAGCCCTTTTTAAGGGAACAAATTCATGAAAACTAAGATAAATATTGTAGAAAAAGGGGATAATAGCGAACACAACGAGCATCGTTATTAAAGGAAGTAACCAGGGTAACGAACTATCAGAAGTCATAATACTAGGTAATGAATATGATTTTTGGTTCGTCATAATGGCAAAATTATACACATAATTTCATATTATTGTGATTATTTTATTTTATCTCAAATATTTTGTGATTCTTCACACTAATCTTGAGATAATTTAAAACATATTTGTCAAACATTTTATTTTCATCAAGTGCTTGAATTTTAATTTAGGATCTGAGTATAATAGGACTGTATACGGAGGAATAATCATATGCGCGATATGTATAGAAAAATGCATTTAGCAAACATCGTTGGCAAGTATGTTAATGGCAATATGAAGAGAAGAGATTTTCTGAAAAATGCCGGTATGCTTGGTCTTGGCGCTGGTTGCTTAGGCTCAATGGGTACCATGAGTAGGAAATTTATTCCACAAGCTCATGCAGGCTCACACATAGAATGGAAAGGTGACATGATGGACTGGCTAAGAGATGTCTCATCACCGTTCAGAGGTCAAACAGTTTCTTTGGCAACTGAATCTACACCTCCTTCCAATGCTATTAACTCTACATTGAAACCTTTCTTCGAAGAGGTAACAGGTATTAAGGTTAATATTGAAGTTCTACCACTAGAGCAGGTTTTACAAAAACTTACTCTCGACGTTGCATCTGGATTAGGTACTTATGATACCTATTATTTAGATCAAAGTTGGATGGCTGCTTTTAGAGGCGATGCGGAAGATCCACGTGAACTTTATGCTGCAAAGCCAGACCTAGCAATGCCAGGTTATAACTTTGATGACTTCTTAGGCCCTCTTGTTGATGGTATCTCAATGTATGACGGAAGTATGGTCGGTGTTCCTTATGACATTCCTGTCTTCATTATGATGTACAGAGATGATGTTTATAAAGAGCTCGGACTGAGTGTTCCTAAAACATTTGATCAATACATGGCGAATGCTCAAGCTATTCAGGCTGCTAGCTTAGGTCACTTGAATCCTGACGGAAGACCAATTTATGGTACAAACGGTCAGATGAAATCAGGTCACTACAGCTTAGAGTGTGACTGGACAATGTTTACATGGGCATTTGGCGGTTCAATTACTAACCCTGATGGAAGCTTTGCGGGTAACGACGCAAACGGTTTAGCAGGTATGGAGTACTGGACTAAGCTTAAAGAGAATATGCCTTCTGGTGTTACCAGTTGGACATGGGACGGTCAGGGACAAGACATCTTACAAGGTGGTTCTGCTCAGACGATCTCATGGGGTGAATTCTTCCCATGGTGGGACTCTGATGAGTCTTCTGTTCAAGGAAAAATGATGGCAGCAGCATGTCCTGCTCCAGCTAGCCCATTAAGAGCTACTGGTGATTGTGGATATGGTGAAATTCCTGGTGTTGCTCACCAAGGTGGATCTTCTTTAGCTGTATCAAAGTACTCTAAGAATAAAGATGCTGCATGGTTATTTGCACAATGGGCAACTAGCTATGAAACTCAAGTATACATCACAGCTCTTGGCGGTGGTACTGGACCAACTAGAGCTTCTGTTTACGACGATGATCGCGTAAAAGCAAATAACAGAAGTGGTAATGGTACAACTCGTCACTTGGATGTTGTAAGAGATGCAATCTTTAATGACATGGGATCAGAACCTGATCTTCCTGAGTGGGCAGATATGTCAAGTAATATGATTCCTATTGAATTAGGAAGATACTGGGCTGGTGAATACAGTTCAGCAAAAGACTGTCTTGACACTATTGCTAATAACTTCAACAAGACTGTTGGAGCTTAATTAAATAAATCATAGGGCGATCATAAAGATCGCCCTAGTTAAATTGAGGAGCTCATTAAGTTAAATAAAAATGACTAAACCCTTAGCTGTCATCACCGGAGCAAGCAGTGGCATAGGCGAAGCTACTGCAAAAATATTTTCTGAAGCTGGTTACCCAACACTACTTCTTGCTAGGCGTATTGAAAT
This sequence comes from Pelagibacteraceae bacterium, assembly GCA_008638215.1. Lineage (GTDB taxonomy): Bacteria > Pseudomonadota > Alphaproteobacteria > HIMB59 > HIMB59 > HIMB59. The sequence goes on along the minus strand of VTPN01000008.1, from coordinate 4,567 downwards.
TATGGAGTCATTCAAGTTAAAAAATTCTATTTGTAAAAAAGTTGATGTAAGAGATCGAGAAGCATTGGTAGCAGCTGTTCGAGAAGCTGAGGCTATTTATGGCCCCACTGATATGATGTTTAATAATGCTGGTGTAGCAAGATTAGCTGATATCAGTACACAAGATCCTAATGAGTGGGACGAAATGATTGACGTCAACACTAAAGGGGTGATGAATGGTATTTATGCTGTGATGAGTGATATGAAAGCTCGAAAGTCAGGTACGATAGTCAACATGAGTTCTATCGCAGGGCGAAAAGTATATGGTGACCATACCGTATATTGTGGAACTAAGTATTTTGTTCACGCCATTTCTGAAAGTATTAGAGGTTATCTTTCTCCCCACAATGTAAGAGTTATTGTAATGTCACCTGGAAATATCGAAGCTGAGGTGCTGAATGGTATCACTGACCCAAATACTTTAGCTGCATACAAAGCAAATATCGAGCGTATAGGTGGGAGAATTTCTCCAGAATATGTTGCGAAAATGATCCTTTTTGCATATGAAATGCCACAAAATGTAATTATGCAAGAAGTTGTGGTCACCCCAACTAAACAAGATTATTAATTCATGACAAAGATTGTAGTTGGAGTAGATAGCTCTACCCAATCAACTAAAGCAATCGCATGGAATATCAAAGGTGAATCCATAGCTGAAGGGAGATGTGATATTCCTATTAGCAATCCCTCAATGTTTTACTTTGAACAAAATCCAGAGGATTGGTGGAGTGCTTTTTGTAAATCTTCTCAAGAATTGAATCAACAAATTGAAACCTCGAATATTGAGGCCATAGCTATCTCTAATCAAAGAGAAACAATTGGCTATTTTGATAAAGAAGGTAAATCTGTTTTCCCCGCTCAAGTGTGGATGGATGAAAGGGCTAGAAAAGAAGTTGCAGAATTTTGTGAATTAATCGGTGGTGAACATGTCATTCGAAATATAACTGGTCGGCCTGCTGATACTTGTCCTTGTGTATACAGGGTATATTGGATGAAAAAAAATCATCCTGAATTATATAAAAAAATCGATTTTTTTTCTGATGTTCACTCTTATTTATTGAAAAAACTTTCAGGTAAATTTTATGGTAGTTGGATTTCTTTAGATCCCCACGGAATGTTTGATCTTCAAAAAAAGAAATTATCTGACGATATATTAAGCTTATTAGAGTTGAATAATTCTCGATTTCCTAATTTCTCCGCACCAGGTACGAAAATAGGAGAGGTCTCTTTTGAAGCCTCCAAGTTAACCGGCTATAAAGAGGGGACGCCAATTATCGCTGCGGGAGGAGATGGTCAACTAGCAGGCTTAGGAACAAATTGTACGAAATCAGATAGGGCGTATATTAATTTGGGAACAGCGGTTGTGTCAGGAGTATGGTCTAAAGATTACCATGTCTCTAATGCTTGGAGAACAGAGATAGCGGCACAAGGTGAAGGATACATATTTGAAAATTGTTTAAAATCGGGTGCGTTTTTAATTAATTGGTTTGCCGATCAATTTGTTCCAGGTGATAGAAAAGATAAAAACTTTTTTACTAATCTAGAAGCAGAAGCTTCTAAAATTTCAATTGGATCGGATGGATTAATGACACAACCGTATTGGTCAGCTTGCATGGATCCCCACTGGGATGTATCGGCTAGAGGTACAATTACAGGATTTTCACCTTCTCACTCTCCGGCACATATGTATAGATCAATTTTAGAAGGAATTACCTTGAATCAGGTTATGGCAACTTTTGAGATGGAAAAACAGTCTAATTTAGAAATTAAGGAATATTTGGCCATTGGAGGAGGAGCCCAGAGCCCTCTTTGGAGACAAATGTTAGCTGACGCATCAGGTAAAAATGTTTTAATTGCCGATACTGTTGAGGCTTCTTCTTTAGGAGCTGCGATGTTGGCTGCATATGGAGTTGGGTGGCATTCCTCTATTGAAAAAGCCGCAAATTCTATGGCCGGCGAAACAAAGAGTTTCAAGCCAGATCAATCAAAAAGAGCTATTTATGATGAGCTACTAGATATCTATAAAGATATTTATCACTCTACGGCAAGTATTAATAACCGTTTAGTAGATTTTGCTGCTAAGCACAATAAAAGTTAGGACAAAAATGAAAAATTATAATGGTGTAATTGATGAATTAATTAATGGGACTTGGGTTAGTCCTTCAGATCAAAATCAGTACGGCATTCCAATTAAAAATATTCAAATTTTAGAAAGTGTGGAAGGTTTGGAGTCAGGTTTAATTAACAAACTTCATGATAACCAAAAACTTTTAGTTGTTAGTGACCCTTTTACTCATAAAGCAATGGGAGAAAGAATTTTTAAAAATTTAACTGGAAAAGTCAATGTTGATGAATACATATGGGAAAAACCATCCTCAAGTATTGAGGGCGTCGATCATTTAAGAGAGAAGCTTAAAAACTATGATGGAATGATTGCGGTGGGCTCTGGTACTGTGAGCGATAGTATTAAATATGCTACTTTTTTAGAAAAAAAGAATTACTCAGTTTTTGCGACGACCCCAATGAATGCTTACACTACTGGCACAGCATCAATTGCTTTTAATGGTATTAAGAAATCACTAGTAGCTCATTACGCTCAAGGAGTGTTTTTTGATTTGAATGTTTTAAGTCATTGTCCGAAGAGATTAACCGCTGCTGCTTTTGCAGATGTCATTTGTAGAACTACCGCGCAGGTAGATTGGCTGATGTCACATCAATTATTAAATACAGAATACAAGCCAATTCCTTATGAATTGCTGGCTTTGTACGAACAGCAAATGATTGACGCGGCCAAAGAAATTTCAGAAGGAAAAATTAATGCCTTAGCGCTCTTGACCAGGATATCTGCGATTATGGGTCTTGGCACCTCCTTTACCCAAACAACACATGTTGGAAGCATGGGTGAACATGGAGTTTCGCACTATATTGATATGTTTGCCGGAGATAAGCATCCTGGCACCTCACATGGTGAACAAGTAGGAATAGCAACGATTAGTATCTCAAAATTACAAAATTCAATCCTTAAAAAAGATCAACCCCCCATCATCACACCCACTAATATTCCCGAAGATGAAATTATTCAAAAATTAGGAGAGCCAATGTTGGAAACAATTAAAAAAGCAATGGAACCGAAAATATTTGATCAAAAAAAAGCAGATGAGACCAACGAGTATTTTTTAAAGAATTGGTCAGAGTTTGCGGAACCACTAAGAGAGAAAATGTTGGACTATGATATTATTTGGAACTCTATGGGGGAATGTGGCGCTTTAAGGACTGCTGAAGATGCTAAACTTGATAGTAATTTTTATAAAGATGCTCTAAAATATGGTAGATTCATAAGAGATCGCTACACCATTCTTGATTTAGCTGGGGATAGTAATCAATTGGATAGTTTAATAAATGTCTGAAGTTCAATATAAAAATATCAAAAAAAATTTTGGATCAGTAGAAGTTCTAAAAGATATCAATCTCAAAATTAATAATCAAAAATTCGTCGTTTTATTAGGTCCCTCTGGTTGTGGTAAAACAACCCTACTTCGAATGACAGCAGGTTTAGAAACCATATCTAGTGGAGATATATCCATTGAAGGAAAAATAATAAATAATATTCACCCACGAGATAGAGATATTGCCATGGTTTTCCAAAACTATGCGCTTTATCCTCAGATGAATGTTTTCGATAACATCGCTTTTAGTCTTCAAATTCGAAAACTTGATGCTCAAGAAATTAAAAAGAAAGTGGAGTGGGCCGCTTCAGTACTAAATCTTACTGAATATTTAAAGCGCACCCCTAAAGAGCTTTCCGGTGGACAAAGACAACGTGTTGCAATGGGTAGGGCTTTAGTCAGAGACCCTAAAGTTTTTTTATTTGATGAACCTCTTTCCAACTTAGATGCAAAGCTTCGTGCTCACATGAGACTAGAAATTCGAAAACTTCATAACCAACAAAATGCTACTACCATTTATGTAACCCATGATCAAATTGAAGCGATGACGATGGCCGATGAAATTGTCATCATGAATGGTGGTATCATTGAACAAATTGCATCTCCCAACGATATTTATGAAAAACCTAATAACTTATTTGTTGCTGATTTTATCGGCTCTCCTGCGATAAATCTAATCAAAGGAGTAGCTACTGATAAGGGTACAATAAAACTAAAAAATCAAGATTTACCTCATCAAAAAAATAATTTATCACCAAATCAAAAAGTTGTTTATGGTATCCGCCCTACGGATGTCAAAATAGTTGAAAACTCCAATGTTAAAGCGGAGGTCATTCTTGTTGAAACTACGGGATCCGAGACTCACATTATAGCTTTGTTAGATGACAATGAATTTCGAATTGTTCAAGCTGGCGGCAGAACCACAATAAAAAATGGTGATAAAATATCTTTAGAATTTGACACCATGAAAGCTCACACCTTTGATCAAACAACTACAAAAAGAATAGATTAAAAAATATTGATTAGGAGGATTGATTGAAGAGCAGATATAGCGACGGTGACGCTAAAAAATATATTTCTAT
>VTPN01000040.1 GCA_008638215.1 Pelagibacteraceae bacterium | reverse complement strand
CCACTGAGCTACGGCGGCAATAGCTATTGTTTACAGCGATTTCTTTCAAGTCTCAAGTAGAAGATAAAAATTATTTACTTTCCAAATATTCCAAGTTTTACTTCATAATCAACGGCAATGCTGTATTCAGGGTCATCGTCGCTATCTACGATTAGCTGACCTGTTTTAGAAAGTAATCGATGACAATCTCGGGTGAGATGTCTTAATTTGACTTTTTTTCCAAGACCAGAATATTTATCTGCAATGTCTTCAATTGCTTTGAGTGCAGACTGATCAATGACCTTTGATTTGGCAAAATCAATAATGACCAAATCAGGATCTTGAGACGGTTTGAATATTTCAAGAAAGCTGTTAGCAGAACTAAAAAAAAGTGGACCTTCAATTTCATAGACCTTAGCACCTTCTTCCGTTCGAGAGGGTCTTTCAATAGCTTTAATTCGAGATGCAGATTTCCAAGCAAACACGAGTGCAGAAACAATAACTCCCACAACAACAGCAATAGCCAGATCGGCTATTACGGTCACTGCTGTGACAAGAATAATCACTAAGGCATCTGATTTTGGAACAACAAATAATAATTTAATTGAATTCCAGGCAAAAGTACCGATCACAACCATAAACATCACTCCCACTAAAGCTGCGATCGGAATCAATTCGATAAGCGAAGATGTAAAAAGAATAAAAGATAATAAAAAGAGGGATGCGGATACACTGGAAATTCTTGTTCTCCCCCCGGATTTTACATTAATCATTGATTGACCGATCATGGCACAACCTCCCATACCTCCAAACATTCCTGTCACCGTATTGGATACTCCTTGGGCAAGGCACTCTTGACTTGCGCCACCTTTTTTATTCGTGATTTCTCCAACTAAATTTAAGGTTAAAAGACTCTCAATTAATCCTATGGCAGCCAAAATTACGGCATAGGGGAAGATAATAATTAATGTTTCTAAATTGATGGAAACCATGGGGATTGAAAAAGAGGGGAGGCCACCAGCCACACTGGCTAAATCTCCTACTCTGGGAATAGGAATATCAAAACCAATCACTAATCCAGAGGTTAACAAAATCGCCACAAGCGTAGCGGGAAATATTTTTGAAAATTTAGGAAGTAACCAAATAATAGACATGGTTAGAACCACTATACAATAGGAGTAGAGTAAAGGGTTTCCCGACATCCAAACTAACTCCCCTGCAGCATTTGTTATTTTAAATTGGGATATTTGCGATAGGCCAATGACTATAGCAAGACCATTGACAAACCCTAACATGACAGGTTGAGGAACCATTCGGATAAATTTTCCGAGCCGAAATACCCCTGCTAAGATTTGCAATACTCCCATGAGCACCACAGTGGCGAACAAATATTGGGCCCCATGGTCGGCTACTAAAGATACCATCACCACCGCTAAGGCCCCAGTTGCACCTGAGATCATTCCAGGTCGACCGCCTATGATTGCAGTAATTAATCCAACAATAAAAGCTGCATATAATCCCGATAGAGGCGTCACGCCGGCAACAAAGGCAAAAGCAATTGCCTCAGGCACCAAGGCAAGCGCAACCGTCAATCCGGCTAAAATTTCAATTCTAAAGAGAGAGAAGGACGGGCCTTCTTTGGGTATATAGTCTTTGACTAAAGAATGGGCAAAAGATGTTAAATTAGTTTTCGACAGAGTTTTCCTTTGGAGAATATTATTTTTTAAATTTGAATAAAAAAATTAACACATAAATACAATGATGCAAAGACTAGGGTTATGATTATTTTTTTAAAGGATGGAGCATATAATCGCCATAAATAATCGTATTATTAGCCTCTAATTGATATTTTTTTATAAATTGGACTTGAAACCCTTTTTTTCTCATCTCTCTGATTTCTCGGGCAGCTTCTCTTCGGTATTTTCTATTTTTCCACCACGAAGAATTTCCAACCTCTAAAGTAATTATTTTTTTCATCCAACAAAACTAGCTAAATAGAGAATAAACACATATCGAGATATCTTTGAAATACTTACTAATACGAAAAAGATACCAAATCGAACCTTTAAGACACCTGCAAGTAAAGTTAAAGGATCACCAATAATAGGAACCCAAGCTAAAAGTAAAGACCAAAGACCATATTTTTGAAAATATTTTCGACTTCTCTCTAGTTGATCCGGTGATACCGGAAACCATTTGCGATTTTGAAATAAGGTTATTTTTTTCCCCAAGTACCAATTCGTAATGGAACCCATGATGTTTCCGATGCTCGCAAAAATTAAAAGAAAATAAGGTTCAAATGAATTGGATAAGTACATAGTCGTTAAGACTACCTCAGAGGAAAAAGGCAAGATCGTAGCGGCGAGAAAACTAATGAGGGAAAGCTGAAAATAAGAAAATAAAATTAACAAGAAAGATTAATTTAAATTATTTCTTTCGAGATATTACTGTTTTAACAATTATAAATAAAAGAAAACAAATAACCGCAACGCAAATAACTGTGAATAAGAGAGCCATAACGAATTATAGCATAACTTTAGATTAAGAAGTTAGAACTTTTAAATCTTTATTGGCAATCTTTAATCCATACTTGTCTTTGGTGAAGATAATTTTTTCAGAAATATTCTCCCCTAATTCTAGGATTACCTCGGCGAGGGGATTAAGCACCTCATCTTGAAGTAATCTCTTCAGAGGTCGAGCACCAAAGATAGGATCAAAACCTTTTTCAGATAAGAATTCTAGCGCCTCATCAGAGAAACTAATCTTAATTCCTTTAGAGTTAATTCTTTTTTGAATGATATCAATTTGATTTTGAAGGATGTGATTAATGTTTTCTTTTGTTAGTTTATTAAAAAGGATGATGTCATCAATTCGATTTAAAAACTCAAGTCGAAAATGTTTTTTTAATTCTTCTAAGGCCAAATTCTTTTTCGTCGCGTAATCAAAATGATCATCAATGGGAATTTGAGATCCGATATTAGATGTCATAATGATTAGTGTATTTTTGAAATTAACCATCTTCCCTTTGGAGTCGGTTAATCTTCCATCATCTAGGATTTGCAGTAAGATATTAAAGACATCAGGGTGAGCTTTTTCGATTTCATCAAAAAGAATGACTTGATAGGGGCGGCGGCGAACAGAGTCTGTTAATTTTCCTCCATCATCATAGCCGACATATCCGGGAGGCGATCCAATGAGCTTGCTGACAGAATGTTTTTCCATGTATTCAGACATATCGAGGCGCAGCATTTGTTTTTCATTATCAAATACATATTCCGCCAAAGCCTTTGATAGTTCTGTTTTTCCTACGCCAGTAGGCCCTAAAAAGAGAAATGAACCCAAGGGCTTATTGGGATCTTGCAATCCTGCTTTTGAAATTTTGATGGCTTTAGATACTTTTTCAATGGCATCTTTTTGACCAATCACTCTTTTTTCCAGTAAGTGTTCGATATTAACTAGTTTGTTATTTTCACTACCAGATAATTTTTCAAGAGGAATACCTGTCCATTTAGAGACAACCCCCGCAATATCCTCAGCATTAATAACTTCGTTAATGATTTTGGACTGCTCTTGTTCATTAAGCGAGTCATATTCCTTTTGAAGACTGGGAAGTAAGCCATACATAATTTCACTTGCTTTCGTTAAATCCCCATTTCGCTGGGAGGCTTCTAGGTCCTCTTTTGCTTGGTCAATACGCTCATTAAGATTTCTTTTGGTGTCTAAAATCTTTTTTTCGGCCTCCCAGGTAGCATTGAGACTTTTGAGTTTTTCTTCTAATTCTTGAATTTGCTGATTAATGGTTTCATTCTTTTTTTCATCTTGTTCGCTATCCTTGGATAAGACATTTTTTTCCATTTGTAGTTTGATTAAATCGCGGTCTAATTGATCGATCTCCTCGGGCTTACTATCAATTTCCATTTTAACTTTACTGGCGGCCTCATCCATTAAGTCAATCGCTTTATCGGGAAGAAAACGGTCAGTGATATATCGATCAGATAACTGAACCGCAGCGAGAATGGCCTCATCGCTTATTCGTATACCATGATGAATTTCATATTTTTCTTTTAAACCTCTCAAGATGGCCACAGCATCAGAAGAGGAGGGCTCATTGACAAAGACCGGTTGAAATCTTCGAGTTAAAGCCGCATCTTTTTCAAAATATTTTTTGTATTCATCAAGAGTAGTAGCTCCAACACAATGCAATTCACCTCGCGCCAAGGCGGGCTTTAACATATTAGAAGCATCCATGGCGCCATCTGATTTTCCCGCACCGACTAAGGTGTGAATTTCATCAATAAATAAAATAATTTTTCCATTTTCTTTATGAATTTCTTTGAGTACATTTTGAAGACGCTCTTCAAATTCTCCTCGGTATTTAGCACCAGCAAGAAGTAAGCCAAGATCGAGTATACGAATGACTTTATTCTCTAAGGACTTAGGAACATCTTTATTCACTATTCGTTGGGCCAGCCCTTCTATCAGCGCTGTTTTTCCAACACCCGGATCACCGATGAGAATAGGGTTATTCTTAGTTCTTCTGGATAAAACTTGAATGGTTCTTCTTATTTCTTCATCTCGCCCAATCACTGGATCGAGCTCTCTATTTTGAGCTTTTTGCGTCACGTTAATGGTATATTTTTCTAAAGCATTAAAGTTATCATCAGAACTTTCACTATCAGATTTAGAGTTTTTTCGAATTTCTGAAATTTTGCTTTGAATTTTATTTAAATTTAATCCTGCTTTTTTAATAAGATCTTCAATATTGCTATCAGATTGAATAGAGCTAATTAAAAGAGAGTCTATGGAAACATAGTTATCATGTTGCTCAGAGGCGAGTTTTTCTGCCTTTTCAAAAAGTTGGATTAACTTAGGGTCTGCGAAAACTTGACCATTGCCGCTGTGAGAGGGTTCTTTTGATAAATGATTTTGAATAGAAATTTTAATCTGATTGACATCACTGCCTTCCAAAGCTTTGACTATCAAATCATGATTGCTGTTGAGCAGTTCAGAGAAAATATGCATAGGGGTTATTTTTTGATGCTTTTTTCCTAAGGCTAAATTTTGGGCACCATTAATTATTTTTTTTGAACTATTAGTATATTTTTCAAAATTCATCATATAATTTATGTAGTTATAATTAATGAAGAAACAAGACCCGAAGAAAAAAATTATAGAAGATAAAAAAAAAGAGAAATTAGCCCAGAAGTTAAGAGAAAATTTAAAAAAAAGAAAAAAATCTGCTAAGTAGAAAATGCAAAAAGTAATTATTGAAGGTCCTGTTACCTTAAAGGGCGAAATTAATATCTCAGGCTCTAAGAATGCCTCCCTTCCAATAATGATCTCGACAGTCTTGTCAAAAGGAAGTTGTTTGATTAGCAACGTGCCTAACTTGCGTGATACAAGGTTTTTAGTCTCCATCCTTCAAGATCTTGGTTGCAATGTAGATTTCCAAAAAAATATCTTTGCGGTTCATAATTCAACAATTAGAAAAAAATCTGCAGATTATGAATATGTTCGACAAATGAGAGCATCAATTGTTTTGCTTGGACCGGTGATTGCAAGATATCCAAAATTTAAAATTGCTCTTCCGGGGGGATGTTCTATTGGAACTCGGGGTATTGATTTACATTTAGAGGCTTTAAAATTGATGGGAGTGAAAATTTCTATTCGCAGTGGCTATGTAATTGCCGAGCGAAAAAATAAACAACTCCAAGCCATCAAACACAAATTTCCCAAAATAAGCGTCGGTGCTACTCAAAATATAGTGATGGCCGCATCTCTTGCTAATGGAAAATCTGTGCTTAAAAATTGCGCTATTGAACCAGAAGTAATGGATTTAATAAATTTTTTGAATAATTGTGGAGCAAAAATTTCCATTAAAAATAGAACGATTACTATTTTGGGAGTAACAGACCTCGAACTGCAAAATCATGAAGTTATTCCAGATAGAGTAGAGGCGGGATCTTATATTTTAGCAGCGATGGCAACCAAAGGAAAAATTACTTTAAAAGATTTTGAGCCTCATCATTTGGAATTTCCTTTAAATATTTACCAATCGATGGGATTAACAATAAAAAAATTATCAGATCGAGTGTATGAGTTTAGTTGTAAAAATTTAAAATCGATTAAGAAAGTTTCCACTAAAGAGTATCCTGGCTATCCAACTGATCTTCAAGCACAGATGATTGCTACATTATTGAAAACAGGATTAAAATCGCGGGTAACAGAAAATATCTTTGAAAATAGATTTATTCATATCCCGGAACTAAGAAGATTTGGTGCTGATTTAAAATTAAAAGATAAGACGGTTGAAATCCAAAAAGTAAGCGAACTCTTTGGTGCGGAGGTGATGGCTACAGATATTCGAGCTAGTTTCTCTTTGATTATTGCAGCGATGATGGCAAAAGGCACCACGACCATTGATCGAATTTATCACCTAGATCGAGGATATGAAGATTTTGATTTAAAATTAAAAAAATGTGGCGTAAACATAAAAAGGAAAAAATGAACTCAAATTTGATTATTGCTTGTCCTAAGGGTCGATTAGAAACGAAGGTAGTTAAATACCTCGCGGATCGAGGTTTGGAAATGGAAAAGGCATTTTTTGATGATGAGATTAGAAAACTGACTTTTGATACTAATTTTAAAAATATAAAAGTCATTAAGCTTAAGCCTTCCGATATCCGCTCGTATACCATTTTAGGAGCCGCAGACATAGGTTTTGTTGGGTACGATGATATTTTAGAAAACACATCTGAAAATATTGTGCTTTTGCAGAAAACCTCCATTGGTAAATGTCGTATTTCCATTGCGTCTGGTCGAAAAGAAATCGACTTTTCTGAAAAAAAAGTTTTTAAAGTAGCCACCAAATTTCAAAATATCTCTGAGCAATATTTTCAAGATCGAAATATCCAAACAGAAACGATCAAACTCAATGGTTCAATTGAATTAGCCGTGAAATACGGCGTGGCCGATTTTATTTTAGACTTAGTACAATCAGGTCAGACCCTCAAAGACAACCAACTTTATGAAAATGTCATTATTAATAACGACATCTCAACCGTTATTATTAGTAGTTATTATGCCTATGACATCAAAAAAGATTTTATAAAAAAACTATTAATTAAAGGACTATAGTGAGAATTGTTTCTAAAAATTGGATAGCATCCAACTTAACATCCTCTCTTCAAACTTCTTCCTCCGTAGCCACCACTGTAAAATCAATCATTGAGGATGTAAAAAAAAATGGCGATCAGGCAATTCTCCAATATGTCCAAAAGTTTGAAAATTCTCAAGCTACAATTAAAAATATTAAATTATCTAAACAAGATTTAAAGAACGCTTATCATTCAATATCAAAAGAAGACAAACAGGCCTTAAAGTTAGCATATAAAAGAATTTACTATTACCATGCAAAACAAAAAAAAACTTCTTACTCCTATCCAGATCAATTAGATACGAAGTTTTATATTCAGTGGAATCCTATTGATAACGTAGGTTTGTATATTCCAGGAGGAATGGCATCGTATCCTTCAACAGTTTTAATGACCACCATCCCTGCAAAAATTGCAAAAGTTCCCAATGTCATGCTTTGTGTTCCTTCTAAAAATGGAATTACTTCAAATTTAACTTTAGCCGCTGCTTATCTTTGTGGAGTTGATCATGTGTACAATATTGGGGGAGCGCAGGCGATTGCGGCCTTTGCTTACGGAACAAAAACTATCAAAAAGGCTGATAAAGTTTTTGGTCCAGGCAATCAATTTGTAGCGGAAGCCAAAAAACAACTCTTTGGCACAATAGGCATCGATCTTCCAGCCGGACCCTCAGAGGTGATGGTTATTGCCAATGATAAGTCTAATCCTTTGTGGATAGCATATGATGTCCTCGCTCAAGCTGAACATGATCCAAATGCAAAGACTTATGTTGTCAGTACATCAAAAAATTTACTTCAACGAGTAGAAAAAGAAATCTCTTTACTAGTTAAAAATTCTAAAATTCAAAATATTGATCAGTCAATTAAAAATCATTGTTTTTTGATATATGCAAAAAATAAAAAAGAGATTTATGAAATTTCTAATTTTATAGCTCCCGAGCACCTCCATATTCACTCAAAGTTTTCAAAAGATTTACTAAAGAATATTATCCACGCAGGCTCAGTATTTGTGGGAGAAAGGGCTCCTGTTGCGCTTGGAGATTATACTATGGGCACCAATCATGTCCTTCCGACAGATCAAACGGCTAAATTTGCCTCTGGTTTAAGCGTGGATGATTTTATGAAAAAAACTGTGTTCATTGATGCAGGTAATAGGACGTTGAAGAAGATTTCAAAAGCAACCTCTCATTTAGCTCGAAAAGAAGGTTTAGAAGCTCACGCTTTATCAGTTGAAATTCGCAAGATCAAAACATAAGATACTTCGAATATGTCCAAAGAAGATGCAATCGAATTTCAAGGTGTAGTTTCAGAGTTGCTACCCAATGCTATGTTTAAGGTCAAACTTGATAATGAACACGAAGTCATAGCGCACACATCTGGTAAGATGAGAAAAAATAGAATTAGAGTTTTAGCAGGTGATAGAGTTACTGTTGAAATGACACCTTACGACTTAACTAAGGGCAGAATAACTTTTAGGTCAAAGTTTTAATGAATAATTTTTTAAAAGGAGTAATACCGTGTCTACAAAACTTATTGTTACAAATTACAAAAATTTCAAATGTGGAGTTAAACTTAACGAAGGGGAGTTGGTTAATATACGCTTTCAACCCAATGAAGATGTTCAAATTGGAGATATTTACAAAGTAAAGATTTCTGAAATCCTCCCTAACGATAGTGGGGCATTTGTTACTTATGGCAAAGGAGACCAAAGAGGTTTCTTTAAGCGCATCAACCTTCCAAACGGAGATAAAGTTCACGAGGGCCAATCACTCCTTTTACAAGTCCGAAGTATCGGTTCTAAAGATAAGGTCCACCTGTTTACCAATAATATTATTTTAACAGGTAAATTTATTAATCTTCTTCCATATGGTGATGAAATTATTCTCAGTCGAAGAACTCGAAAAAATCTCGATACCAATCAACAAGATAAAATTATGGATGCATTGAGTGAGTCAGAAGTTGGCTTAATTGCTAGACATAACTTAGTTCCTGAAAACTTAGAGATAGCGCAATCTGAACTTCAATCTCTCAACCAACAATGGAAAGAAATTGAATTAAATGCGAAAGAGTTATCGGACGAGGGTTTAGTTTTTCAAAATACTTATTTTGATCAAAATTTTGTTTGTGATTATTCAGATAAAAATACTGATCAGATCATTTTTAGTGATCATGATCGATTTGAAAAAGTAAAAACTTGGGATGAAGGCCTAGACTCTAGTTTTGCAAATATTTGTGAAGAAATGTCCCCCGAGCAAATAGAAGAAAATTTTAATTTTGAAGAAAAAATTGATTATCTGATCGGACATCAATATGAACTTCCCAGTGGTGGGAATATTATGTTCGGTAAAACCGATGCGCTCACAGCTATCGACGTGAACACAGGAACGGCAAAGCGTTTCGATACAAACCGTGAGGCTATTCAATTAATTGCAAAGTTGATCAAACTTAAGAATATTTCAGGCAAAGTTGTCATCGATCCTGTTGCCAGTGATCAAAACACTCTTCGAAAACTTGTCGGGATGTTGAAAAATGAATTTCGTGATGATTTAAGCATCACGAATGTTTATGGATATACTCGAGGCGGACTTCTGGAGTTAAGTAGATCAAGAAACGACCGCTCCATCGACGAATTAAAGCTAAATTAATAATTTAATTAGAAGTGGTGGCCAGAGACGGAATCGAACCGCCGACACGAGGATTTTCAGTCCTCTGCTCTACCGACTGAGCTATCTGGCCATCGAACGTAATTTCTATTATATAAATATTATCTTTTCTACTAAAAATTAACGACTTCTTGGTGGATATGATAACTTTTGAATATCACAGAGAAGGGAATCGTAACTCATGACAAATTTTGAAAAAGTAAAACAATTTATGCAAACTTTTGGGCAAGAAGTAAAAACAAAACCATCATTTAGTGATGAGAAAACAAATCAATTACGATTAGATCTCATAACAGAAGAATTAGCAGAATTAAAACATGCAATGAGCAGTAAAGATTTATTAGAGGTAGCCGATGCATTAACTGATATTCTTTATGTAACTTATGGGGCAGGGCATGCATTTGGTATAGATTTAGATAAATGTTTTGATGAAGTTCAAAACTCAAATATGAGTAAGTTAGGCAAGGACGGAAAACCTATTTATAACGACTCAGGAAAAGTAATGAAAGG
>VTPN01000039.1 GCA_008638215.1 Pelagibacteraceae bacterium | reverse complement strand
CTTTTTCGAAGGTAAAAAATTAACTCAGCTATCGTTGCAATCAGAATACAAAGTAAAATAGACTTAAGCATTATTTGCCTAAAGTATTGACCATTACAATTCCCAACAAAATGAAAAAACAACCAAATATTGAAAATATATTTGGCATTTGATTAAATTTAAGAACTCCTAATAAAAGTGTACCGATAATTACTATACCCGCATAAGAGGCATAGGCAATTCCCATAGGTAAAATTTTCATCGCCTTAGATAGAAAAAATACACAAGCGACAATCGATAAAGCGCTCAATAACGAAGGGACAAATTTTGTGTAACCATCGGAAATTTTTGCGAAGTTGTTAGAAGCAATGCCACAAGTCATAGCGATGATTAAATAGAAATAACTCATTAGTATAGAGGGGCGTTCTGTTGCCCGGCCGCCCCAAAGCCGCGCTTACCTAATTAGATTAAGCAGCGAGTGCTAATTCGTTATCGTTAGCAATTATTTTAAAGTTTCTATATCGAAGAAACGCGTACAACGAGCAAAAACTATATCCTTCAGAGCACGTCAAACCTATATCACCCCCAAGTGTTTTATGGTGGAGGTGTCGGGTACCGCCCCCGAGTCCGATACACCTATTACATACAGCGTTTATTGCTATAGTTGATAAACAACGGAGATAATATAGTCTTAATAATGAATCATTTAAACACCTATGAAAAAAAAAACTGTAAAAACACCGAATTTTAAAGAATTTAAGACAACAAGAGCTACATCATCTGCTTTAGAGAAAATATTATATAAACCAATCCCCATTCTCGATCATGGATTTATTCGGGTGATTGATTACATGGGAACGGATCAATCTATTGTTCAAGCTGCTCGCGTCTCATATGGTGAGGGAACAAAGAAATTAAGAGAAGACAGGGGTCTTATTCGTTACTTACTTAGCCATTGGCACACCACACCCTTTGAAATGTGTGAGATTAAATTCCACATCAAGCTACCTATATTTGTTGCTCGTCAATGGATTAGACACCGCACTGCTAATGTAAATGAATACTCTGCTCGGTATTCTGTTTTAGATAAAGAATTCTATGTTCCTGAAATGGATCAATTAGGCTCTCAATCCACAACTAATAAGCAAGGACGCTCCAATACACTGGATAAAAATTTTGCTAAGCACGCACAAAATCTCATCAAAAAAAATTCTGAGCAATTATATGACGACTATCAAGATCTTTTAAAGGGTAAACTTTTAAATAATGATGAATATGTTGAAGGAGAGGGGCTGGCACGAGAACTTGCTCGAACAACCCTTCCATTAAATTATTACACTCAATGGTATTGGAAGATCGACTTACATAATTTGATGCACTTTTTACGTCTACGTGCGGATAGTCATGCGCAATATGAAATACAAATTTATGCAGAAAAAATGGTGGAGATTTTAAAAAAATGGGTTCCTTTGACTTATGAAGCTTTTGAGGATTATCGCTCAGACTCATTTCAACTTTCTAAAGAAGGAGCTAAGCTCCTCAAAGATAAGTTGGCTAATAAAAAAATAAATCCAGCAAATTATAAATTATCTTTGAGAGAAATAAGAGAAATAGAAAATAAGTTTGATATTAAAGTTTCTTAATTATTAAATTTATTCGTAATTTTACTAGCGATATTTTCAAATTTTTTTGAATAATCATCTTTATAATCAAAACAGTAAGGTTTGCCGTCATCACAACTTTTGGGAATTTTAAGGTTAAAGGGCAGTTCTTCAATTAAAGTTATATTTTCTTTGAGAAGCATTGATTTCGTTTTAGATTCACCAAAAATATATCTTTTTTGACCATTTTCCTCTAGGAAGGACATGTTCTCTACAACGCCCAAAATAGGCACGTTAACTTTAATAAACATATTGATGCCTCTGATGACGTCCTTTAAGGATAGTAATTGAGGAGTAGTCACAATTAATGTGCCATCCAACTTGAGCTTCTGAGACATGGAAATCTGAACATCTCCAGTTCCAGGTGGAAAATCCACAATAAGAAAATCTAAATCTCCCCAATGTGTCTTATTAATAAGTCCGTCGAGTCCTTTTGCCAGCATAGGGCCTCTCCAGACGACTGCTTGGTCTTCGTTGACCAAAAATCCTATGGACATGGCTTTGATGCCAAATACCTCAAAAGGAACAAATTTACCCTCTTTTACTTCTGGTTCTTTGTCTCCAATGCCAAGAAGAGTAGGAACACTCGGGCCATAGATATCTGCATCTAGTAGTCCTACTTTATATCCCTGATTGGCTAGAGTAATTGCAACATTGCACGCAATAGTTGACTTTCCCACACCACCTTTGCAGCTTGAAATTCCAAAACAGGTCTTGATATTCATCTATTAAACACTACATATATTGTATCGTGTTCAAAAACAAATTTAAAATTTTCGCTATGGATGGTCCTTGGGGTTCATCTTCAGGAAATAATAATCCTGGCTCCGGTGGCGGTTTCTCTGGTGGTGGTCATAATAAAGACTCCATCGATGACTTATTAAATGATTTAAAAAATAAATATAAAATTAAATTACCTTTTAAAGGAGGGATGAAAGGCATTTCTTTCATACTACTTCTCGTTTTTTTGGGTTGGCTTGCAACCGGGCTTTACCGCGTTGAACCAGATGAGCAAGGAGTTGAACTTTTATTTGGAAAGTGGAATGAAAGAACTACCGCACCAGGACTTCATTACTTTTTTCCAACCCCAATTGGTAAGGTTTTAACCCCTAAAGTTGAAGCTATTAGAAAAATAAACGTTGGTTTCCTTGATAATGGCTCATCAAAAAGAGATGTATTAGAAGAAAGTATGATGCTTACTTCCGATCAAAATATTGCAGATTTAGATTATACTGTGCTTTACAGAATTAAAGATGCTGGTCAATTTTTATTCAATCTTCGTGATCCCGAAGAGACTGTGAAGGTAATCTCTGAGAGTGTGATCAGAGAAGTTGTCGGCTTGACTAGATTAGAAGATCTTTTAACCGTTTCAAGACAATCGGTGGAAAGAGAATCTAGATCTTTACTACAAGAGCTATTAGATGATTATGAAGTTGGTATTCTTATTCAATCTATTCAACTTCAAGATGTGAATCCCCCAAGTCAAGTTATTGACGCGTTTGATGATGTTCAAAAAGCAAGACAAGACAAAGAAAGAACCGTCAACCAAGCAGAAGCTTACAGAAATACAATTGTTCCTGAAGCTCGAGGCGAAGCTGAGAAAATACTCCAGGAAGCTGAGGGTTATAAAAACAAATTGATTAAACAAGCTGAAGGTGAAGCGAGTCGATTTACCCAAGTTCTAGATACTTATATGCAAGCCAAAGAGACTACCAAAAAAAGAATTTATTTAGAGACTCTTCGTGATGTCCTAGCTGGCTCTAGTAAAATCATGATTGATCAAAATTCTGGTAACGGAGTAGTTCCTTACCTGCCGTTAAATGAGCTTAATAAAAACAAATCGGGAGATAACAACTAATGAAAACTAAAAATATTATTATATTAGGGGTTTCTTTCTTTTTCATACTTTTTGCATCAGGATTTTTCTTTGTCGTAGATCAAACAAAACAAGTAATTGTTTTGCAATTTGGCGAACCTCGTGCCGTTCATCAAACTCCAGGCTTAAAATTCAAATTACCTTTTATCCAAAATGTTGTTTATTATGATAGCAGGGTGCTTAATCTTGATCCCGCCCAAGAGGAAATCATTCTTCGAGATCAAAAACGTATTGTGGTCGACGCGATTGTTCGTTATGTAATCAAAGATCCATTAAAGTTTTTTCAAACAACTAGAACAGAATTAGCTCTAAACGACAGGTTAGGCAGGATTATCAACTCATCCGTAAGAGGTGTGATTGCCCAATACCAACTCAACGATCTTTTGTCCGATGTTCGCAAGAAAATTATGGCAGAAATTTTTGAAAATGTGAGAGAGGATCAAGATAATTTTGGTATTGAAATAGTTGATCTTCGTCTAAAAAGAACCGATTTGACTCCGGAAGTTCAATCTAATGTTTTTGATAGAATGAGAACGGAAAGAGAAAGAGAAGCAAATCTCCTAAGAGCTGAGGGTCAAGAAATTTCTCAAAAAATTAAAGCAACAGCTGATCGTGAAAAAATTGAAATTATTGCAGAAGCAGAAAAACAATCAAATATTATGAAAGGTGAAGGGGAAGCATCTAGAAATACTATTCTAAATCAAGCTTTTGCCCAAGATCCAGAGTTTTTTGAATTTATTCGCTCTATGGAAGCTTATTCCGATACCTTTAAGGATGGTTCAACGACGATGGTCATTTCTCCTGATAGTGATTTCTTTGAATATTTTGAAAACTCTGATGGTAATAATTAATAATTTCTAAAGGAGAAAACTAATGAAAAAATTTTTTTCATTTTCCATTTTTAGTTTACTTTTTTTTATAAATAATTCTTTTGCGCAGTTTGAGAGAGGTTACGCTGATCTCGTTGAGGAATTGTTACCTTCCGTTGTTAGTATTGCTACCTCACAAACTGTCGAAAGAAGAACAGGCTCAATACCCGAGCTACCTGAAGGTCACCCTTTTAACGAAATGTTTGAAGATTTTTTTGGCAATCAGATGCCCAAAAGGGAAAATATGACCGGTCTTGGTTCGGGATTTATCATTAGCTCTGAGGGATATGTGGTCACTAATAATCATGTCATTAGTGGAGCGGATCAAATAACTGTTATTTTTAATAATGGCATAGATGAAGTTCCTGCGGAATTAGTGGGCACTGATCCTAAAACTGATATTGCAGTTTTAAAAATTGATCCTGTTAAAGTAGATATTAAAAATGTCAATTGGGGAGACTCTGGTAGTTCTCGAGTTGGCGATATTGTGCTCGCAATCGGTAATCCTTTAGGACTAGGCGGAACTGTTACCTCTGGAATAATCTCTTCAATAAATAGAGATATTGGAGGTGGTCCATATGTTGATTTCATTCAAACTGATGCACCCATAAATCGTGGCAATTCTGGTGGTCCTTTATTCAATTTAGACGGTGAAGTGATTGGAATAAATTCCATGATTATTTCTCAAACTGGTGGGAGCGTAGGGCTTGGTTTTTCTATCCCCTCTAACACGGCTAAGTTAATTGTTGAGCAGATTATCTCTTTTGGTCAAGCAAAGCGAGGATGGTTGGGTGTACAAATACAAGACTTAACCCCCGAATTTTCTGAAAGTTTGGGTTATGACTCCACTGATGGCGCATTTGTGGCCTCAGTTAGCCCCGAAAGTCCAGCTGCAAAATCTAATATTCAGGCAGGAGATATCATCATCGAATTTGATGGTAAAAAGATCACATCTTTTAAAGACTTACCAAAAGTAGTGGCAGAGACCCCTATAGGTAATGAAGTAAAAGTAAGTGTTTGGCGAAATGGTGGTTTAATCGAAATAACTGTTCAAATAGATGAACTAGATGAAGGTAACACTATTCAAGCAAACTCAGAAGGAGTTTACATTGAAGAGTTAGATATTACTTTAGTTGAACTAGATCAAGATAATGCTGAAATGCTAGGGATCGAGCCTTCAACTTCTGGAATTTTGGTTAAGAGTGTCGGTGAAAATAATAAAAGTCTATTGGTCAATGATGTCATCATCCAAGTATCAAGTGAAAAAATTTATGATCTTGCTTCTTTTCAGAAAATGGTCAGCGATAGTATAAAATTAAAACGAGATAAATTGTTGCTAAGAGTAGTTAGAGAAGGCAATGAGTTTTGGTTAATAAACCCGCTCATTATTGAATAAATCTATTTTTATTGTAGGTCCGACCTGCGCTGGAAAAAATGATTATGCATATGAGTTATCTAAAAATTTTGATATTGAAATAATTAATGCAGATAGCATTCAAGTATATAAGCAATTAAGAATATTATCCAATAGACCGACTGATAAAGAATTAAAGATAGTTCCCCACCACCTATACGGCCATATTAATAATCAAGAATATTCGGTCAATCATTGGATTAATGATGTAAAACTAACTCTTCAAAATATTTATAATCGAAATAAAATTCCAGCGTTCGTTGGAGGGACGGGTTTTTATATTCAATCCCTAATTGAAGGGTTATCTGAAATGCCAAGCATTAGCCAAAAATTTAAACAAGAGGCTGAAAATTTATTTTTTAAAAAAGGCCCAGACCATTGCTTGGACCTTTTATCCAAGTACTATCAAGAAAATATATTTCCCAAAGACAAACAAAGACTAATTAACCGATTAGCATTTTGTCTGGAATATAATGATATTATGGAAAATCATTATAGCAAAAAAACACCCATCACTCCCAATCCATTGGTGATACAAGTTGTTAAACCAAAGCGGGATTTGTATGAACTGGCAGAAACTCGCTTTCATAAAATGATTGAAGCAGGAGCCTTAGATGAAGTCAAAAGTTTACATGAGTCCAAAAAAATATCTAAAACTCTTTATAAAGCACACGGTTTACCGGAGCTATTGGCTTGTATTAGAAATAAAATGAGTCTGGAGGATGCTATTTTTGATGGCATTCAGAATACAAAACGATATATCAAAAGACAATTTACTTGGTGGAATAATCAAAAGTTTAGTCAACTAAATTTAAGAATTAATTACAAAAAAAGCTTCCCTAAAGATTCAATTGAAAATATAAGTATATATCTAAATCAATGAGCTTAGATCAAGAAATTTCCGGTGCAGAGATCATCCTTCAAGCATTAAAGGATCAAGAAGTTGATACTATCTTTGGATATCCTGGAGGCGCGGTTCTTCCTATTTATGATGCAATTTTTGGTCAAAATTTTTTAAAGCACGTTCTTGTAAGACAGGAAGCGGGCGCTGTTCATGCTGCTGAGGGTTTTGCCCGTTCAAGTGGAAAAGTAGGAGTATTGCTTGTTACCTCTGGTCCGGGTGTTACTAATGTTGTAACGGGACTTACTGATGCATTAATGGATAGTATTCCAATAGTTTGTATTAGTGGACAAGTACCCTCCCACTTAATTGGGACAGATGCTTTTCAAGAATGTGATACCACCGGTATTACAAGACCTTGTACAAAACACAATTATC
Organism: Pelagibacteraceae bacterium; assembly: GCA_008638215.1. Lineage (GTDB taxonomy): Bacteria > Pseudomonadota > Alphaproteobacteria > HIMB59 > HIMB59 > HIMB59. The sequence goes on along the minus strand of VTPN01000039.1, from coordinate 3,513 downwards.
TTGTGAAAGACGTAAATAAATTATCTGAAATTATTCATGAGGCTTTTGAAATTGCTCGTTCAGGTAGGCCTGGACCGGTTTTAATTGATGTTCCCAAAGACATTCAATTTGCAAAAGCAAAATATACTCCTAAAAGCGAAGTATCATTTAAATCTCATCGGATAAAGTCAGGATCCTCAGAAATTGATATTCAATTTATTGAAAAATTAATCGAACACATTCAACAATCCAAAAAACCAGTTTTTTATGTAGGAGGCGGTTGTCTTAACTCAGGACCGCAAGCAAGTCAGGAACTAATAAAATTAGTCCAAAAAACTAATATTCCTGTTACTACAACTCTTCATGGCTTAGGGTGTTACCCTGGTGAAGACTCAAAATCACTGGCGATGCTAGGCATGCATGGCACGTATGAGGCTAATTTGGCTATGAACGAATGTGATTTAATGATTAATATTGGAGCAAGATTTGATGATCGGGTAACAGGTCGATTGGATGCATTTTCTCCTAATTCAGTTAAATTTCATTTTGATATAGATCAAAGCTCTATTAATAAAAATGTTAAAGTCGATTACCATACCAATACTGATATTTTACTCTCCTTAAAAGCTATCAATGACCATATTGATAGAAGGGGGATAAATTTTGATCAAAATCAATACGATCCATGGTGGCGTCAAATAGAGGAGTGGAGAGGTAAAGATTGTTTACATTATGAACAGGGTGATGAAGTTATTAAACCACAGCATGCCATCAAAAGACTCTATGAGCTAACTAATCAACAAGACACTTTTATTACCACCGAAGTTGGGCAGCATCAAATGTGGGCTGCACAATATTATAAATTTTCAAAACCAAATCGTTGGATAACCTCAGGGGGTCTTGGCACGATGGGTTTTGGTATGCCTGCTGCAATTGGTGCTCAAATGGCAAATCCCGAAGCACTTGTAGTTGATATAGCGGGTGAGGCCTCATTTTTAATGAACATCCAAGAAATTGCTACTGCTGTGCAATATAAATTACCAATTAAAATTTTTATTCTTAATAATGAGTACATGGGAATGGTTCGGCAATGGCAAGAACTGCTTCATGGTAGTCGTTATTCTGAGAGTTACGTAGATGCTTTACCTGATTTTAAAAAATTAGCTGAAAGTTTTAATGCAGTCGGCGTCAGAGCTAAAAATCTATCTGAACTTGATGACGCTATTAAGGAAATGATTTCTGTCGATCGTCCAGTTATTGCAGATATTTGGGTAGATAAAAAAGAAAATTGCTTTCCTATGATCCCGAGTGGTGCGGCTCATAATGAAATGTTGTTATCTAAATATGATAAGGAAAAACCTGAAAACCAAGAAAAAGGAAAAGTTTTAGTTTAATTGATGTCTAATTCCTCTGTTTATCCCACTCCTATAAACGCATTTAAACAATCCAAAAGAAGCGTTCTTTCAGTTATTGTTGATAACGAACCTGGTATTTTAGCAAGGATTGTAGGTTTGTTTTCTGGGAGAGGATATAATATTGAAGCTTTAAATGTAACTGTAGTAGATGTAGAGAATAATTTATCTCGCATAACTATTGAAACATTGGGAGAAGAGCGAGTCATTAAACAAATTATCGCTCAATTAGAAAAACTTGTTCCTGTTCATAGTGCTACAAATTTAGCAAATCTCAAAGAGTCATATGAGGCTGAAATTTGTCTTGTCAAAGTAGAGTTTGAGAACGAAGATCAAGACCATAAAATTTTAAACTTTGCTGATATTTATAGAACAAGAACCGTTCAAAAAAGACAACATTTAGTTGTTTATGAAATTTCGGGCACAAGTGAGAGGATTAATAAATTTTTAGATGACTTAACCACCATCAGTGGTATAAAAGTCGAATTAGTTCGAAGCGGGCCTATAGGGCTCGGTATATAGTATTTTTAGGGGGTAAAATGAAAGTTTACTACGAACAAGACGCAGATTTTAGTATTATTAAAGATAAAAAAATTGTCATTATTGGTTTTGGATCACAGGGTCATGCCCATGCACTTAACCTCAAAGACTCAGGTGCAACGAATGTGGTTGTGGGCCTAAGAGAGGGTTCATCTTCCATAGAAAAAGCAAAAAACGTTGGTCTTACTACTCAAACTCCTGAAGAGGCAGTCAAAGATGCAGATATTGTAATGTTTTTAGCTCCTGACGAAAATCAACAAGAAATCTATGAAAATCAAATCCACAATAATATTAAACAAGGAGCTGCTCTTGCATTTGCTCATGGTTTAAATATTCACTTTCAACTTATCTCCCCTAGAGAAGATTTAGATGTTTTTATGGTTGCCCCAAAAGGTCCGGGCCATACGGTTCGAGGAGAATATTTAAAAGGGGGCGGCGTCCCTTGTCTTATTGCTGTTGATAAAAATGTAAGCGGTAATGCTAAGGAGATTGGTTTAGCTTATGCCTCAGCTGTGGGTGGGGGTAAGTCAGGAATTATTGAAACTACTTTTAAAGAAGAGTGTGAAACAGACTTATTTGGTGAGCAGACAGTCCTTTGTGGAGGGTTAATGTCCTTGATTAAAAATGGTTTTGAAACGTTAGTAGAAGCGGGTTATGCACCTGAAATGGCATACTTTGAATGTTTACACGAAGTTAAGCTGATTGTTGATTTAATGTATGAAGGCGGGATGGCTAACATGCGTTATTCTATTTCAAATACTGCTGAATATGGAGATTATACAAGGGGTCCGCGTGTTGTGCCTAATGAGGCAACAAAGGCTGAAATGAAAAAAGTCTTAACTGAAATACAAGATGGCACATTTACAAAAGAATGGATGGCGGAGCATAAATCTGGACAAATCAAATTTAAACAGATGAGAGATCAGGCTGCTAAACATCAAATAGAAGAAGTTGGAGCAAAACTAAGATCTATGATGCCATGGATTGCCTCAAATAAATTAGTAAAAGATATCTAAGACATTGTCAGATAGAGTTTTAATTTTTGATACCACGCTGAGAGATGGTGAGCAATCCCCAGGAGCGTCTATGAATCAAGAAGAAAAACTCTCAATTGCAAGACTTCTTCAAGAACTCAAAGTAGATATTATTGAAGCTGGTTTTCCTATTGCCTCAAAGGGAGATTTTAATTCTGTCCAAGCCATTGCCAGAGAAATTAAAGATTGCCAAGTAGCCGGTCTGGCAAGAGCTAAACATGAAGATATCGAAACAGCCTGGAATGCTGTAAAGGAAGCAAAAAACCCTCGAATCCACACCTTTATAGCTACTAGTCCTATTCATATGCAGTATAAACTAAAACTTTCTGAGGATCAGGTTTTAGAAAAAATAAAAGATAGTGTTTCATTTGCAAGAAATCTTTGTCCAAATATTGAGTGGAGTTGTGAGGATGGCGGCCGCTCTTCTATAGATTTTTTGTATCGATGCATAGAACTTGCCATTTCTTGTGGCGCAACAACAATCAATATTCCTGATACTGTCGGATACACCTTACCTTATGAGTTTGGAGAAATTATTAAAAACGTTA
>VTPN01000038.1 GCA_008638215.1 Pelagibacteraceae bacterium | reverse complement strand
AAATAATTTAATTTCTCTTATGACTGAATGGGATTTTCAAAATAAAAAAATTAAAAGAACTAAAGATGTTGATTTAGGAGCTACAATGAGATTGGGTTCTTACCCTTGTCATATAAAAGATAATTCTTTAGCATCAAAAATTTATAAAAGTAAATTAATTAAAGAGAGACATAGACATAGATACGAGGTTAATCCAAAGTTTAGATTTCAACTTGAAAAAAAAGGTTTGATATTTTCTGGTTTCTCCAAAGATAAAAAGTTACTAGAAATAATAGAAAATAAAAATCATAAATGGTTTTTAGGCGTTCAGTTCCATCCAGAGTTAAAGTCTAAACCTTTCAAACCTCATCCTATATTCTTATCTTTTATTAAAAACAGCTTGGATTTTAAAAATGAATAAATCTGTAAAGTTAAAAAATCAAATTATTAAAAATGATACTGATAAACTATTATTTATTTCGGGCCCATGTTTATTAGAAAGTGAAAAATTAGTCAGATTGATTGCTAAGAATTTGATTAACTATACAAAAAAAAATAATTTTAATTTAATATTCAAATGCAGTTTTGATAAAGCAAATCGTAGTTCTGACAAAACTGTAAGAAGTAAAATACCTCTTGATAAATCAATAGAAATTCTGAGAAACTTAAAAAAAGACTTTAACATTAATGTAACTACAGATGTGCATGAAACTTCGCAAATTGATCATTTATCAGATTTAATAGATGTTTTTCAAATTCCTGCTTTTTTATGTCGACAAACAGACTTAATTAAAGCTGCAGCCCAAACTAAAAAAATAGTAAATGTTAAAAAAGGTCAATTTTTATCACATAAAGAAGTAGAGAATATTATTTTAAAAATTGAAAACGAAAATAATACAAAAATTTTAATCACCGAAAGAGGAAATTCTTTTGGATATAATTATCTAATAAATGATTTTAAGGGTATCTATTTCATGAAGTCTTTTGGATATCCTATAATTTTTGACGCTACTCATAGCGTTCAATTACCTGGTGGAATGGGCTTAAAAAGTGGTGGTGCAAGAGAATATGTTATACCACTAGCTAAGTCTGCAGCTGCATTAAGGCTAGCAGGTTTTTTTGTGGAAACTCATCCTGACCCGGAAATTGCTTTGAGCGATGGACCAAATATGATGTATTTGCATAAAATCCCAAAGCTACTAAATGATATTAATAAAATTAATAAGGCGGCAAAATAAATGAAAATACAAGATATTAAGGCTAGAGAAATTTTTGATAGTAGGGGCAATCCTACAGTTGAATGTGAAATGATGGTTGATGGAGTAGGGTATCCATTTAGAGGTTTGGTTCCTTCTGGGGCATCTACTGGAAAGTTTGAAGCAATTGAACTTAGAGATGGTGATAAAAATAGAATGAGTGGAAAGGGTGTATTGAATGCCGTTTCAAATGTAAATGAAATTTTAAAACCACAATTAATTTCACGTGAGTTTTCAAATTATGAGGAATTTGATAATTTTATGATTAGTTTAGATGGTACTTCAAATAAATCGAAATTTGGTGCCAATGCTATTCTTTCACTTAGTTTGGCTTTTTACAAATCATGGTCTTATGTAAATTTTGGATCTGTCTTTTTATCACAAGGAAACTCAAACTTATCCATACCTGTACCAATGTTAAATGTTATTAATGGAGGTCAACATGCAGATAATGACGTTGATTTTCAGGAATTTATGATACTTCCAATTGGATTCCCATCTTTTAAAGAGGCTTTGAGCGGAACTCATTCAGTAATTTCCAATATTAAAAAAGATTTAAAAAGTCAGTCTCTTAATACAAATCTTGGTGATGAGGGTGGCTTTGCTCCAAATTTAAAATCTCATTTGGATGTTTTAGACTGCATTTGTGAATCCATTATAAAAGCTGGCTATGAATTAAATAATCATTTTAAGATTTCTCTTGATGCGGCTTCAAGTGAATTTTTTTCAAATGGAAAATATAATTTTGAAGGAAATACCTATACGACTGATGAAATGATAGGTGTATATGAAAATATTTGTAACAAATATCCCATCTTTTCAATTGAAGATGCTTTAAATGAAGAAGACTACGAAGGTTGGACCAAAATTACAGAAAAGTTAGGTCATAAAATAAAACTAGTTGGAGATGATTTATTTGTGACGAATTTGGAAAAACTTAAAACTGGTATAGAAAAAAAACAAGCTAATAGTATTTTAATTAAACTTAATCAAATAGGCACTGTTACAGAAACTCTTCAAGCTATCTCTTTAGCTAGTTCTAATCAATTTGCATCAATCATGTCCCACCGCTCTGGCGAAACAGAAGACTCTTTTATTGCTGATTTAGCAGTAGCATCATCTTGTCCTTTGATCAAAACTGGATCTCTGGCAAGATCTGATAGAGTTGCGAAATATAATCAATTATTAAGGATTGCTGAAAATCCTAATATAAAAGGTTATGCGGGAGAACTGAGTGAAGTTTTTAAAAGCTAACAACTTAATTAATTTCTTTTTTGCATTTGTTATGATTTATCTGATCTATCATACTATTTATGGTAAATTTAACGTTGGAAACTACCTTATCTACAAATTTGAGAGTAAAATGTATGATCATCTAAGTTCGGAACTCCAACAAAATATGATAGACTTGAATGTAGATTTGCATTCTTTTTACTCTAATAAAGAAGATTACATAGATGAGATATCAAAGCAAAAAAACCCAATCCCCCAAGATGGAGAAATCATAATAAAGCTCGATTAAAAAATATGGCAAAAAAAATTAGCAATTCCTTTACTAATAAAGAACTTTTGGGCTTTTATGAGAAAATGTTTCTTATCAGAAAATTTGAAGAAAAAGCTGGCCAGCTTTATGGTGCGGGCAAAATAGGTGGCTTTTGTCATTTATACATCGGCCAAGAAGCTGTAGTTACAGGAATATTGTCTTCAATCCAATCTGAAGATACGGTGGTGACCTCATATAGAGATCATGGGCATATACTAGCTAGAGGAGTTGACCCTAAATTTGTCATGGCCGAACTTACTGGAAGAAAAGATGGAATTTCTAAAGGGAAGGGGGGTTCCATGCATATGTTTTCTAAAGCAAATCGATTTTATGGTGGGCATGGGATAGTCGGCGCCCAAGTACCAATTGGTGTTGGATTAGCTTTTGCTCACAAATATAGAGGTGAGAAAAAAATCAGCAGAGTCTATGTTGGAGACGGTGCGATGAACAATGGTCAAGTTTTTGAAGCTTTTAATTTAGCATCTTTATGGAATCTCCCCGTCTTGTTTATAATAGAAAATAATCGATATGGAATGGGTACAGCTGTAAATAGATCAGCTGCTGGGAAGGAATTATATGAAAGAGCAACTGTATTTGGTATTAAAGGTGAGAAAATAAACGGAATGGATTTTTTTGAAGTCAGTCAAGCTGCTATAAGAGCAAGAGATCATATTTATGAAAATTCTAAGCCTTATGTTTTGGAAATGGATACGTATCGATACAGAGGACATTCAATGTCAGATCCAGCAACATATCGTAGCAAAGATGAAGTTAATGAGATGAAATCCAATGACCCAATACTATCTATGAAAAATAAATTATTAAAAGATTATAAAATAAATGAAGATGAATTAAATAATGTTGAAATAAATATAAAAAAACAAATTAAAGAAGTTGAAAAATTCTCATTAGAGTCCCCACTTCCTGAAATAAACGAATTATTTACTGAGGTTTACCTATGAACATTTTACTCCCAGCTCTTTCTCCCACAATGGAGCAAGGAAACCTCGTTAAATGGTTAGTTAAAGAAGGTCAACAGGTTAATTCTGGAGATATTTTAGCAGAAATAGAAACCGATAAAGCTACGATGGAGCTCGAGTCACCTGATGATGGAATTATTCAAAAAATTATTGTTGAAGAGGGTTCTGAAAATATACCGGTTAACTCTCCTATTGCTATTTTAAAAGTTGATGGAGAGGATGAATTGCCAAATTCAGGCTTGGTTGTGAATGAAAAATCTTCAGAAGCTGAAGTAAATATTCCAAATGATATTCAATCAACTTCTGTAAGTATTTCATCAATTTTTAATAATCAAGTAACAGATGATAAAAATTGGAGCGAAAAAGAAATATCGATGAGAGAAGCTCTTAATGAAGCTATTGCTGAAGAAATGGATCTAGACAAAGATGTTTTCTTGTTGGGTGAAGAAGTAGCTGAGTATGATGGGGCATATAAAGTAACTCAAGGACTTCTTGATAAATTCGGCTCTAAAAGAGTTTTAGACACGCCAATTTCAGAACACGGATTTACAGGACTAGCTATTGGTGCTGCAATGGCTGGATTAAAACCCATTTGTGAATTCATGACATTTAATTTTTCAATGCAAGCTATCGATCAAATTATAAATTCTGCAGCAAAATCATTATATATGTCTGGAGGAGAAATAAACGTTCCTATTGTTTTTCGTGGTCCGAATGGTGCGGCAGCCAGAGTTGGAGCTCAACATAGTCAATGTTTTATATCTTGGTATTCGCATATTCCAGGTTTAATTGTCGTTGCTCCTTCAAATGCAAGAGATGCTAAGGGTCTTTTAAAAAGTAGCATAAGAAACCCAAACCCAGTTATTTTTCTTGAACATGAGCTTTTATATAAAGAAAAATCCAATGTTCCATCAGAAAATGATTTTTTAATACCTATAGGAAAAGCAAATATTATTAACGAAGGTAGTGATTTAACAATTATTGGTTTCAGTATGAGCATTCATAGAATTTTATTAGCATTGCCAGAAATACAACAACTGGGATTGAATCCAGATATTATTGATTTGAGGTCTATAAAACCTTTAGATGAAGAGTGTATTTATCAATCAGTTAAAAAGACAAACAGAGTAGTAATTGTTGAAGACGGTTGGGGAAATACAAGTTTTGGATCTCACCTTTCATATTTAATACAATCAAATTGCTTTGATTATCTTGATAGCGAAATCGTAAAGGTTAGCGGGAAAGATGTACCAATGCCCTATGCAGAAAATTTAGAAGCTCTTGCTCTTCCTACCCGAGAAGAAATTATTAGCGCAGTAAAAAAAGTTACCTATAAAAATTAATGTTATTTGAAGTTAATCTTCCATCGCTGTCACCAACAATGGAAGAGGGAAAAATAGTTAAATGGGTTAAAAAAGAAAATGATCCTATTTTAAGTGGAGAAGTTTTATTCGAAGTTGAAACTGACAAAGCGACAATGGAATATGAATCTCCTGAAGATGGTTATATTGTAAAAATCTTATCTCCTGAAGGCTCAATTGCTAAAGTAAATGAACTTGTTGCTATAATTTCGGATACTAAAAATATTCAAGAAAGCGAACTAAATCAATTTATCAAAGATAATAATAATAATCTTAATTCAGTTGATGATAAAAATTTAGCTGACTCTGATAATAAGGAAGTGTCTAAAGAAAGTTCTTCAAATAAAATTTTAATTACACCTTTAGCAAAAAAAACAGCAAATTTAAAAGGGATTAATATTAAAAATATAATTCCAGCCTCTCGTAGAATTCACTTATCTGATTTGAATCAAATCGATAACAAAGAAAATAATTTATTAACAAATAAGATATTTATTTCACCCTTTGCTAAATCGTTAGCAAATAAAAATTCAATAGATGTCACTGAAATTAAGGGCACAGGCCCTTTTAATAGAATTATTGAACGAGACATCATAAGTACTTCTTCTACGCCCAATCATTCAAAAGTTAATAAACTTCGTCAAGCTATTGCAAAAGCAACTATTCATTCAAAACAAAATATCCCACATTTTTATCTAAATACTAAAGTTAATTTGAATAATCTTCTGCATTATAGAAAAATCCAAAAACAAAAAGGTAATAAATATTCTTTTAATGCAATTTTGATGCAATCGATAGCTTTAGCGTTTGATCAATTTTCTGATGCAAATTGCACTTATTTAGATAATGGTGATTTTTATATAAATAAAGATATTAATATAGGAATTGCTGTGGATACAAAAACGGGTTTGAAAATGCCTGTATTAAAAAAAATTAATTCTAAAGATTTATCCTCTATAAATAAAGGTTTGAACGAATTAATTAACCTTACAAGAGAAAATAAAATGTCACCATCAGATTTATCTGGAGGGGTTATTAGTATTTCAAACCTTGGCTCTTATAATATTAGAAGTTTTGATGCTATTATTTTACCAGGACAGACTTATATCCTTGCCGTGGGTCAAATTTTTGAGGATGTTTATGTTAATAAAGGAAAAATTGAAGTTGCAAGCTTTGTTAATTTAACATTATCCTGTGATCATAGGGCTGTCGATGGCGTGTTGGCTGCTCAATTTCTATCAAGTATAGTTACAAATTTGGAGAAAATAAATAATGACTGATAAATATGATATATCAATTATAGGCGGTGGTCCTGGTGGTTATGTGGCCGCTATAAAGGCTTCTCAACTTGGCATGAAAGTTGCTCTTTTTGAAGAGGATCGTTTAGGTGGTGTTTGTTTAAATTGGGGATGTATACCAACTAAATCTTTATTGCATTCAGCAGAGTTTATAGAGGAAGCTAAAGATTTTGGTCTAAAAAGTGATGACTTAAGTCTAATAACTTTAGAAAAGATTGTTGGAAAATCTAGAAAAGCATCTGAAAATTTATCCAAAGGGGTTAGTTCCCTGATGAAAAAAAATAAAATAGATGTTTATCCTATTAAAGCAATGCCACAAATAAAAAAGGACGTCTTTCAAATACTAACTAACGATCAACCTATTGAATCCAAAAAATTAATTCTTGCTACTGGATGTAAGCCTAGAACTATTGGAGATACAAAATTTTCAGATCTAATTTGGAGTTCTAAAGAGGCTATGATCCCTAAATTTCTTCCAAAAAACCTTTCAATTGTTGGTTCGGGCGCTATAGGAATAGAATTTGCCAGTATATATAATGCCCTTGGTTCTCAGGTCACTGTCTTTGAGTCTCAAGATAAAATTTTACCTCAGTTTGATAAAGATATTTCAACTGAGGCTCAAAAGATATTTGAAAAAAAGGGTATAAAGTTTGAGCTCAATGCTAATATTACTTCGATTAATGAAAATAAAGATAAGGTTATTATTTCTAATAATGATCAAATAATTGAGTCCGAGGCTCTTATAATTTCTATTGGTGTTTTGCCTAATTTAGATAAAAAAATTATTGAAAATACTAAAATTAATTTAGACAAAGCCGGTTATATTGAAACAAATGATAATTACGAAACTAATATAAAAAATTTATTTGCAATAGGTGATATTATAGGAGGACCTTGGTTAGCTCATAAGGCAATGCACGATGCTATTAATTGTATTGAATACATTTCTTTAGGAAAGAATATCCATAAACCTAAATCCCATCATATACCTGGATGTATTTATAGTTTGCCACAAGTGGCTACCATTGGGTATACAGAGCAACAATTAAATGATCTTAAAATACCTTATAAAAAAGGAAATTTCCCTTTTCTCGCAAATGGTAAATCTCAAACTATGTCAAATACTTTTGGTTTTGTTAAAACATTATTTAATTCTGAGACGGGTGAGTTCTTAGGTGCTCATTTAATTGGCCCAGATGTCACAGAAATGATCTCTGCTTTTGGTATTGCGATTTCTTCTGAGTCTACTGAAGACGAATTTATTAATACTGTATTTGCTCATCCAACATTATCTGAATCTATTCATGAAAGTGTATTATCTGCTTTTGGAAAACCCCTTCATTTTTAATTAAAAATGTTAAGACATCCTGAAAAAATTAATAAAAACAATCCTACTGAATTAAAAAAACCTAATTGGATTAAAGTTAAGGCACCTACATCTAAGACGTATAAAGAAACTCTTGATTTAGTAAAAAAATACAATCTCCATACTGTCTGTCAGGAGGCCGCATGTCCTAATATTGGTGAATGCTGGTCTAAAAAGCACGCAACTTTTATGATACTGGGTGATACATGTACAAGAGCATGTTCTTTTTGTAATGTCAAAACTGGGAAGCCATTTTCTATCGATCCAATGGAGCCTTTGAATGTCGCAAAATCTGTTTCATCCCTAGGATTAAAACACGTAGTTATTACGAGCGTTGATAGAGACGATTTAATTGATGGAGGTGCAGGTCAGTTTATATCCACAATTAAATACATCAAAGAACTCTCACCCCAAACAACAATAGAAATTTTAACGCCAGATTTTTTAAGAAAAGGAGAAGTATATAAATCTATAGTTGACTCAATGCCTGACGTATTTAATCACAATATAGAAACAGTGAGCAGATTATATAAACATATACGCCCAGGTGCAGTATATAAAGAGAGTCTAAAACTTTTAAAATCAGTTAAAGAACATAATTCGAAAATATTTACAAAATCAGGTTTGATGGTTGGTTTGGGTGAATCTTTAGCAGATATTCAAGAATTATTAATAGATCTTAGGAGCCATTTTGTTGATTTTGTTACAATCGGTCAATATTTACAACCATCAATCCATCATGAAAAGGTGCATAAATTCTATACTCCTAACGAATTTAATTTTTTATATAACCAATGTATTGAAATTGGCTTTAAGATGGTTTCTTCGTCCCCGTTAACTAGATCGAGCTATCATGCAGATGATGATTTCATTAGGTTGAAAAAAGCAGTTTAGTCTAATAGATAGATATATTTGACCAACAAGCAATAAATTCACTTTTTCCTATAAGGCCAGATTTTTCATTCGTAGTTGCTTTAATTGTGATTTGATTTTTATTTATATTTAATATTTTAACTAAGCTATTAATAATGCTTTTATAGTAAGGATTTATTTTTGGAACTTCAGATATGATCATTAAATCAATATTGCTTATCTTAAAATTTTGATTTTTGAGCTTTGTTAAAGCGTAATCTAAAAAATCTAATGAATTTCGATTTTTATTAATTTTATTATTTGGAAAATAAGTACCTATATCCCTTAAAGATAGTGCGCCTAAAATTGAGTCAGTAATTGCATGCAAAATAACATCTCCATCAGAATGAGAAATGACTTTTATTTTCGATTTTATTTTAATGCTACCTAAACTTATCAAATTAAATTTATCAATTTTTTGAATTCTATGAATGTCATAACCAAGACCCACTCTTGTAGTTCTTGCAAAATTAGTTTTTAATACTTCTAGATCTTCTTTGTGAGTTATTTTTAAATTTAGACCATTATCTAACATATATTTAATTTTAAATTCTTTGGGATTTTCTCTCATCAATTTGCTATCATCTGTAAATTCAAGACTGTTATTTTTATTATGCAAAAGGGTGATTTTCTTTTTTAAAAAAACTTGAGGTGTTTTTATTAATTTAAGATCTTCTCTATTTATATTTTTATAATTTTGCACAACTGTGTCATTGCACTTTGAATATGGAATAATGCAGTCATAAATTTTTTTATTTGCCTCTTTGATTAATCTTAATAATAACGTGTCAGAATTTAGTATTCTTGCCGCATCATGTATAAAAACATATTTTGCTTTAATATTTGAATTATTAAGGGCATTTTTAACACTAAGAGACCTTGTTTTTCCACCTTTTATAATTTCTAATCTTGAAGTATCGATATTTTTTAAAATATTTTTATCATTGATTACTAAGGAAATTTTTTTAAATCCTATTTTTTTTATTTGTTCTATATTATGTTCAAGAATGGTCTTGTTTGATAACTTTGATAAAAGTTTATTTTCTTTAGAATTGAATCTTGTACTTTTTCCCGCTGCAAGTAACACAAAATGAATGTTAGATAATATAAATGTCAAAATATTTTAATAAATTCTCAGCTATTATACTTATATCAATATTTATAATTCTTTTTTCACTAACTGTATATTCTCTTATTTCTTCTAATGAAATAGTAAGGAATGCTGAATTAATTCAATATTTAGTTATAGCTGATTTTACTTTTTTATTAATTTTATTAATTTATTTGATTATATTTTTAGTTAATTATTTCAAATCCAAAAAAAGAGAAATAGTTGGTTTGAGATTATTTAATAAATTTTTTCTTTTTTTTGGATTATTTTCAATTATTCCAAGTGGAATAATATTATTATCCTCAGCAATTTTTTTTAATATTGAAATGAGTACCTGGTTAGGACCTGCTTTTAAATCTACTGTTAATAATTCTTATCAATTAGCTCAAAAATACATTGATCAGACTGAAAAAAATTTAATTACTGATTCTAAATTTATAAGAAATTATGTATTGACTGAAAGATTGATCGATAGAAATATCATTCAACGTTTTGATATTATGTCAGTATACAATATAGTTAATGATCAAAAATACATTGAGTATTTTACAGAAGAAAAAATTGAGTTATCTGAAGAGAATTTAAGTTTAGCTTTAGAAAACACTGAAAATGATATTACCATTTTCTATCAAAATAATCAGCTATTCTCAAAAATAAAGATATCAGAAAATAAATTTTTGGTATTGTTGAAATCTATAGATTTAGAATTACTAAATTATTATCAAAATATTGTTGAGTCTTACAACGCAATAAACTCAATAGATCAAAACAAAAAAAATATTCAAATAACTTTTTTTACCATTTATATCATTTTATCAACTAGTTTAATTCTAATTTTTATAATTATTGGAGGCAATTTTAGTTT
>VTPN01000071.1 GCA_008638215.1 Pelagibacteraceae bacterium | reverse complement strand
TACTTAAAGAAAGGCTCAGTACAGGTGTATTAAATGTTAGCAGAACTAGCAGCTGCTAACGCAGCATTCCAAGTAATTAAACAGGCAGTATCTAATGGGCGTGACATAGCCAGTGTAGGCAGTCAGATTGCTCAGTTTGTAGATGGTAAAGAAACTTTACAGAAAAAAGTATCAAATAAAAAGAATAGTCCATTTTATAAAGGTAATGACTTTGAAGAGTTTATGGCATTAGAAGTTATTAAAGAAAAATAAGAAGAGTTAAGACAAATTATGTTATATGTTGGTCGTCCGGGATTATGGAATGATTGGCAAAAGTTTCAAGCAGAAGCACGTAAGGCAAGAATAGAGGCACAAGAAGAAGCACAAAGGAAAAGACAACAACTATTAGAAACAATTGTTTTAAGTGCTGCAATTATAGTAGGAATAGGATTTTTAGGTATAGTAATTTATGTTGGACTAAAGGCACGTGGTATGTTATAATACCAATATGAAATACTTTTTATTAGATACATTTGAAATAATTTTACTTAGCACATTAATGATACTGTGTCAATATCATATTGCTGCTTGGTTTTGGTTAATGTTCCATTATGGAAGGATTGCAAGCGAAAGAATATAATGATATAATAAGGAATTAGGCATGGCATTAAAAAAATCACAAAGGAGTTTACAGGCTTGGACAAAACAAAAGTGGAGAACCAAAAGTGGTAAACCATCTACTCAAGGTCCAAAAGCAACAGGTGAGCGTTACTTACCAGCAAAAGCGATCAAAGCACTATCCTCAAAAGAATATGCGCAGACTTCAGCAGCTAAAAGAAAAGGATCTAAGCAGGGAAAACAATTCGTTAAACAGCCTAAGACTATCGCAAAAAAAGTCAGAACATATAGGAAAGTAAAATGAGTAAGTATCCGGGAGTTAAAAGATTACCATCAGGGGGAATAGAATATCGTGGAACAAAATTCGCAGGGTTCAATAAACCTAAAAGGTCTAATAGACCAAATAAAAAAGGTATGGTCTTGGCTAAAGAGGGTGACAATATTCGTCTTATCCACTTTGGTCAAAAAGGTTATGGACATAATTACTCGCCTACAGCTAGGAAGTCGTTTAAGTCACGTCATGCAAAAAACATATCAAAAGGTAAAATGTCTGCTGCTTACTGGGCTGATAAAGTTCTTTGGGCTGGTCCGAGTGGGAGCAAGAAAAGTCCACCAAAAACTCAAACACATAAAAAATTAGGGAGTAAATAATCATGATGAATAAAGCAGGAATGGCTAAAACAAAAGCTAAGAAAAAAACTATGAAAGATCCATATGGTAATGACCAAACCACAGGTATGTCAGGATCAAATACTGCAGGACCTAAAGGATATACATATAAGCGTAGTGCTGGTGGTTCTATGAAGAAATATAAAAAAGGTGGAATGGTTGGGCATAACTGTCTTTATTAAAAATGTCTATCAGTCGTTCAAACATAAGCCAACAGATAACAAAAACACCTATGAAAAAAAGGTTGATGAAGAAAACTATTGGCAAAAAGAATGGCGTAAAGCGTACAGCCCAATCAATGCAGAGAAAGAATAGGTTATACTAATGGCATCGTCAGGTACATATAACTTCTCAATGGATATTGACGAAGTTATTCAAGAAGCAAGTGAAATGATTGGTGGAGAGCAGACATTAGGTAATGAGCCTAAATCTGCAAGACGCTCCATCAATTTGCTATTACAAGATTGGCAAAACCGTGGTGTAATGCTGTGGTCTATTGGTACATCTACTGTGTCTTTAACAACCAGTGTTACTGCCTATGCTTTTTCTAGTGCAACAGTTGATGTGTTAGAAGCAGTACATAATAGAGATAACCGTGATATTCAACTTCAACGGATTTCTATGGAAGAGTATATGAAGATCCCTAATAAAGGGCAGACAGGTCGTACTACACAATATGCTATTCGTAATGGGCGTGACTTTGCTACAATGTATCTTTGGCCTATTCCTGAAAACTCAACAGACACAATCAAGGTAGAAACATTTACATATCTTCAAGATGTAAATAAATCTGCTGTAGAAACTGCAGACATATCACGTAAGTTTCTTCCATGTCTTACAGCAGGTCTTGCATACAATATGGCAATAAAACGTCCCGGTGTAGATATGAACCGTATTAATATGCTAAAGACAGAGTATGAAGAGCGTATGCTTCGTGCAATGGAACAAGACAGAGAACGAACAAACCTTTTGCTTAAACCAAGGATTATGGTATAATGGCAGGAAGAAAAAATGTTTTTGGTATATGTGATACATGTGGTTTTAGATATAAATTAAACCAATTAAAAAAGAATAGTTATGGTATGATGGTTTGTCCAACTGATTTTGAAGGTCAGTTTGATTTAAAAAATCATCCACAGAATAGATCACCACGTATAGATGAACGGTATTATATTAAAGATGCTCGTCCTGAATATAATGGTGATAGAAATGTAACGTGGGAAAATGCAACCACGGAATGGGAAAATGAAACTGGATATTGGAATTTAGTGTAATGGCAAGTTTAACTGGTAAAACAATTGCAAGTACTTATAAAGATTTGCTTCAAATACAAACAAGTGTAGCTAATTCAGGAATTGATGGCACAGTAAGAACTATCCAAGATGGTGATGGAACTAACTCTGCTTTACAAATTTCTAATGCTGCAGTAAATATTAATGGTACTTTACAATTAAATGGTACAGCCATTACAAAAAGTGCTGAACAAATTAATGCAATAACAGATATTTCTAAT
>VTPN01000037.1 GCA_008638215.1 Pelagibacteraceae bacterium | reverse complement strand
CTTTTGATGACTCGAGTATGATCATCCCAAGATTTTTTTATTCCTTCATAGTTCGGATGTTCTTTTAAAAAAACCTCGCCTAATTGTTGCACAAAAATATGGTCTTGCATCTCTTCGCTATGAACAAGGGGAAGTAAATAAAAGAGTCGCTCCGACATGTCGAGTTCTTCAAGATATTGGCGATCCACCCCTTCAATGACAAGTAGTCGGGCCTTAGTGTCTTGAGCATAGGATTGGGGATCATGGCGAAATAAATTTCTAGAAAATTGATCCAGAAGTATGATAAGCGCTAAGCTGCTTTTCGCTTCATCTTGCCAATCATCATATTCATTCTTGATTGCTTTTTCGACGTCTACTAAAAAACGATCTCTAATTTTTTGATCAAATTCATCATTTTTAGCCCAATGATCTTTGGAGCTTGATTCTTGGAACCAGAAATCAAGTATTTCCTGGTATTGGGGTCGCGACACTAAAAATTTTCGTCAGGTTTATTAAAAGCCATCCACTGCTCGAGTTCGGTAAAGCCCCCAATTTTCTCTCCATTGATGATAATTTGGGGGAAGGTTTTAGCAGTGGGAAAGACTTCAAAGAATTGCTCTCGGTTGAAGTCTTCATCCAGTTTTAAGATTTTTGGATTATAGGGCTCTAAGACGGCTTTCGCTCGAGTACAAAAAATACAGTTTTCTTTGGTGTAGATCGTCGCGTCCAATTAGAAAGACTCATCAAAGGAAAGAGCACGATCGGTTGGTCGTTGATATTCAGAGACACGCTTTTCAAAAAAGTTAGTGACGTTTTGAACATCCAGCGCTCTCATAAAATCAAAGGGGTTTTCTGTGCCGTAGACATGTTCAAAGCCAAACAGATCCGCAATACGATCAGAGACAGCTTCAATGTACATACACATCATCTCTTTGTTCATTCCAATTAAATCCACGGGAAGCGCATCAGTGACAAACTCTTTTTCAAACTCCACCGCTTCTCTGACAATCTCTTCAAATTCAGATTGGGAGACAAGACCAGGAATTAAGTCTAAGGATTTAATGTCACCATCAGTCAACGTTCCATTATTAAATTTATTGCTCAGTGTTTTAAACATCAAAGCGGAAAAACTAAAGTGCATTCCTTCGTCTCTTGCAATCCAGTCATTGGACAAGGCTAAACCGGGAAGCAGGCCTCTTTTTCTGAAGTAGTAAATGGCACAGAAGGATCCGGCAAAGAATAAACCTTCGACTAGTCCAAAGGCAATCAGTCGAGTGAGGAGGTTTTGATTACCATTCAGCCACTTGGAAACCCACTGGGCTTTTTTATTGATACAAGGAACACTTTGAATAGCAGAAAACAACTTATCTTTTTCCGCGGGATCTTCGACATAGGCTTCAATCTGAAGGCCATACATCTCAGCGTGAATTGACTCATTGAGCATCTGCATCGAAATAAAAAGACGAGACTCAGGGATTAAAATTTCATTGTAAAAACGAGAAGCAAGATTTTCATTAATCATGGCTTCGGAGTTCGCAAAAAAAGCAAGCACGTGTTTGATGAAGTGTTTTTCACCTTCAGTGAGAGTTTTTAGGTCACGCAAATCGTCTTGGAGTGATACCTCTTCAGGGGTCCAGAAAGACTGAACGTGTTGTTTATAACGCTCCCAAATTTCTTGGTGTTGAATAGGGAAAATAGATTTACATCCTTTTGAAATCATAATGGGCTCCTTTGAATAGTTTGATTAATTTTTTTAGGCACTACAAGTCACACAATCTTCAGGTTCGTTGGACTGTACCTCTTTTACATAAGTTTCTTTGGCTTTTTTCTCAGATGAAACAGTGACTTTGACAGCATCTACCGCTGATCTGCTGCGAAGATAATACATTCCTGTTTTTAGACCTTTTTTCCAAGCATACATATGCATGGAGTTCACTTTTCCAAAGGTAGGGGTCGCTAGCCATAAATTCATGGACTGGGTTTGATCAATAAAGGGAGCGCGATCAGCAGCCATGTCGATGACTGTTTTTTGTGATGTCTCCCAAACTGTTTTGTAAACTTCTTTTAAATCCTCAGGAAATCCTTCAATATTTTGAACTGACCCATTCTCTAAAATAATATGATCTCTCAGTTCTTTGCTCCAGAGGCCTCGTTTCATTAATTCTTTAACTAAGTGGCGATTAACAAGCAAGAACTCCCCAGAGAGAGTTTGTCTTTTATAGATATTAGATGTTTGAACCTGGAAGGTTTCTGTATTGCCTAAAATAATTCCTGTCGAGGCAGTAGGCATACACGCAGTAGTCAGGGAGTTGCGCACACCATGCTTTTGAATTTTCTCCATTAAGCCTTTCCAGTCCCACATGTTTGAAGGCTTCACACCCCAAAGATCAAACTGAAATTGCCCTTGAGAGAGGGGAGAACCTTGGAAGGTAGAATACGCCCCTTTGTCAGCAGCGAGCTCCATGGACGCCTCTAATGCTCCAAAGTAAATAGTCTCAAAAATTTGTTTGTTAATAATTTGCGCTTGAACAGAGTCATAAGCAATATTCATTTTAAAATAGACGTCGGCTAAACCTTGAATACCTAAACCAATGGGTCGGTGGCGGCTATTAGAATTTTTAGTTTTATCCGTGGGGTAGAAGTTAATATCAATGACTTGATCTAAGTTCTTGGTTGCTAGTTTAGCAATTTGATAGAGATTTTGATAATCATACTTTCCATCGTCATTAACAAATTTAGGAAGCGCGATTGACGCGAGGTTACAAACAGCTGTTTCGTCTTTTTCAGAATACTCAACAATTTCAGCACAGAGATTTGATGATTTAATAACTCCAATATTTTTTTGGTTGGATTTTCTATTAATAGAGTCTTTGTAGAGCATATAGGGCTGACCTGTTTCAATCTGGGCTTCAATAATTTTTGACATCAATGTTCGCGCCTTGATTCTTTTGAGGTCAGGCATTTCTTTTTCGTACTTGGTGTAGAGCTCATCAAAATTTTTACCATAAGTATTCGACAATCCTGGGCACTCATGCTCGCTCATCAATGTCCATTCCCCATCTTCTTCCACACGTTGCATAAAAAGATCGGGGATCCAGAGGGCATAAAAAAGATCTCGGGCACGGAATTCTTCAGCACCAGTATTCTTGCGAAGTTCTAAAAACGCCTCAATATCAGCATGCCATGGCTCTAAATAGACCGCAAAAGAACCTTTTCTCTTTCCGCCCCCTTGATCGACGGATCGGGCAGTTTCATTAAAGATTTTCAAGAAAGGGATAAGGCCGTTGGATTTTCCGTTTGTGGATTTAATTCGACTTCCCCCCGCTCTGATATTATGAGCATGCAAACCAATACCGCCTGCTGTCTTAGAAATTAAGGCACAATCTTTAACGGTATTAAAAATACCTTCAATGGAGTCGTCTTCCATTCCAATGAGGAAACAAGAGGAGAGTTGTTGCATTTTCAATCCACTATTAAAAAGAGTAGGGGTCGCATGCGTATAGAGACCTTGGGAGAGGCTGTCGTAGGTTTTTTTGACTTGATAAAAATCAAACTTATCGCCTGACACACAAAGAGCAACGCGCATCCATAAATCCTGAGGGCGCTCAATTGTTTTATTTTGAAATTGTAACAAGTAAGCTCGTAGGAGTGTTGTTAAAGCAAAGTAATCAAATAAGTAATCGC
This sequence comes from Pelagibacteraceae bacterium, assembly GCA_008638215.1. GTDB lineage: Bacteria > Pseudomonadota > Alphaproteobacteria > HIMB59 > HIMB59 > HIMB59. The sequence goes on along the minus strand of VTPN01000037.1, from coordinate 7,107 downwards.
GATCGTAATCAATAATTTTTTCAATTTCCTCGGCGTGGGCCATTGCCTTTTGATGGTACTCTTCTCGAAGCAAACCATCTTCAAATAAATTTTTAGTGGCAATAATAAAACCAGGGGTTTCTTTGTGTAGGGCATTTGCTTTAATTCTTCCAGCAAGATATGAGTAATCAGGGTGTTCAACCGTTAACGCCGCCGCAGTCTCGGCCAGATAGGTATCAATTTCATTGGTGGTAATACCGTCATACAAACCTTGAATTGCTTTTTGAGCAATCGTGATAGGATCTATTTCCAGACCATTCGAGAGAACAGAAATGCGATTAGTAATTTTCTCTAAAGAAATATCTTCTTTATGACCATCTCGTTTCGTAACGGCCATGGTAGAAACTTTCGCACCGACTTGCTCATTGAGCTTAGCAGTCTTGTAACGTTGTTTTGCTCGCTGTTCGCGATAAAGTACATAGGCTCTAGCCACTTTATGGTATTCGCCTCGCATCAAGGCTAACTCCACTTGATCTTGGATATCTTCAATATGAATCATATCGCCGTTGGCAATACGACGAGTCAAAGCGCCGGTCACCGTTTCAGTAATATCGGTGATTGTTTGATCAATTTTGGCATTTTCTCGAATGTCAGTTTGAGCTAAAAAAGCTTTTCTAATGGCATTAGCTATTTTGTCTGATTTAAAAGGGGTTATTGAACCATCGCGTCTAACAACGCTTAAACTTAGTAGATTTATCTCTTCATTTTGCTTATTGATGACCGTATTTTTCGTTGAATTTTCTAAATTTTCTGCGCTATTTGTTTCCATTCTACCTACCAAGTTTGTGTATATATAAGCAAAAAATCACTAGATCTAGTGGCCCCTTGCCTTGCGAATATACTATCTATAGACGAAGTTAGTCAATTTATTTCTATTAAATTCTTAAAAGCCAATAAACTCAAATGGAATTTCAAGATTCCACTCACACTATTCTTCTAAATATTCACAGGTTTTTCTCAATTTTTTTCAGTAGAGCGAATATTCGCCCACTAGCCTTAAAAAGTTAAGAAAACCCACCCCCTTTAGCCATTTGATTCGTTAAATTTTGGGCAATTCTCTACTTCAAAAAGTGAAGGATTTTTTATTGGACCTATTCAAGGAAACGATTATTTTCATCGGGTGAAAAAAATATTAGGAGTGGGCACAGCCCTAGTCGATGTTATCTGCCAAGTGGACGATAGCACTATTTCTGCCCTCAACCTTACCAAAGGTTCGATGACTTTAATTGAAGAGTCTCAGATTCAAGAAATTCGATCTCATTTTAAAAATCCTCTCATCACTTCTGGCGGTTCAGTTTGCAATACCATCCATGAATTAAATTACACCTCTCATGAGGCGGCATTTTATGGGAAAGTGAGCGAGGATGAGTATGGTCAGGCATTTATTCAAGATTTAGAAAAAGCAAGTATTGCCTATAAGGGGGTCATCAAAAAAAATGATCTTCCAACAGGTTGTTGTAATATTCTAGTCTCACCAGATGGGGAGAGAACGATGGCTACACACATCGGTATTGGCTCCCAACTACATCCCAACGAGCTCTCTGAAGAAAGTCTTCAAGGCATAGATCATATTTATATGGAATCTTATTTGTGGGACCATGATTTAACCAAACAAACTCTCAAAAAAGTAGGAACGATTGCAAAGGCCATGAACATTGAAACTTCTTTATCTCTTTCAGATCCCTTTTGTGTTGACCGTCATCGTGATGAGCTTCAATCTTTCATTGAAGAATATGTTGACCTCGTCTTTTGTAATTTTGATGAGGCTAAAAGGTTTGCCCAAAGTGAGACGATGGCTGACGTCTCTGTTTTCTTTCAATCTTTTGAAAAAAAAATTGCCATGACGACCGGCGCTGAGGGGGCTTACTACTTTCATGGAAAAAGCGTGGCCCATCAACCCGCTCAAAAAATAACTCATGTAATTGATACGACGGGTGCTGGAGATAATTTTGCAGCTGGCTTTCTCGATCAGTACTTATTAAACAAAACAATTGAAGAGGCTTTAGCTCAAGGCAATGCTCGTGCCGCAGAAGTAATCCAACAGCTAGGCCCACGAATAAAAAGACATTGAAAAATATGACAAAATCATATTTTATCATTATTAATCTGGCCACTAAAGGAGGACATATTGGATTATAAAGTTAAAGATATCTCTCAACACGCCTATGGGAGACAAGAAATAGAAATCGCGGAAACAGAAATGCCGGGATTAATGGCAATTCGAGAGCAGTACAGCGATGCTCAACCTCTGGCTGGAGCTAATATTATGGGCTGCTTACACATGACTATTCAAACAGCAGTTCTGATTGAGACACTAGTAGCATTGGGGGCAAAGTGTCGATGGAGTTCTTGTAATATTTATTCTACCCAAGACCATGCAGCGGCCGCGATTGCCCAAAGCGGAACTCCTGTATTTGCTTGGAAGGGTATGAATGAGGAAGAATTTTGGTGGTGTATCGATCAAACTATTGAAGCTGATGGTTGGAAGCCAAACATGATCCTGGATGATGGGGGAGATTTAACGTTGCGGATGCACGAAAAGTATCCTGAGTTATTAAAAAATATTAAAGGCTTATCCGAGGAAACAACGACAGGTGTTCTTCGCCTTGAGCAGATGGTAGAAAAAGGAACTCTCAAAGTTCCTGCTATTAATGTTAACGACTCGGTCACGAAAAGTAAGTTTGATAATTTATATGGATGTAAAGAGAGCTTGGTGGATGGTATTCGTCGCGGTACGGATGTAATGATGGCGGGTAAGGTCGCTGTAGTAGCAGGCTTTGGTGATGTGGGAAAAGGAAGCGCTGCGAGCTTGCGCGGAGCAGGTGCGCGCGTGCAAGTAACCGAGGTAGACCCCATTTGTGCATTGCAAGCAGCGATGGAAGGCTACGAGGTGGTGACCATGGATGATGCTTGTAAGTATGCTGATATTTTTGTTACGGCTACCGGCAACAAAGACATCATTACTCAAGACCACATGAGAGAAATGAAAGATCGGGCGATCGTTTGTAACATCGGTCACTTCGATAATGAAATTCAAATCGACTCTCTTCAAAATTATAAGTGGGAAGAAATTAAACCCCAGGTAGACCAAGTCACTTTCCCAGATGGTAAAAAATTAATCATTCTCTCTAAAGGACGTTTGGTGAACCTAGGAAATGCCACGGGCCATCCAAGTTTCGTGATGAGCGCTTCTTTTTCCAATCAGGTCTTAGCTCAAATGGAGCTTTGGAAAAATCACCAAAACTATGAAAATAAAGTCTATGTTCTCCCGAAGAAATTGGATGAAATGGTAGCGATGTTCCACCTCAAAAAAGTTGGTGCAAAATTGACTCAAATGTCCAAAGAGCAAAGTGATTATATTGGTGTGGAACCCCAAGGACCATTTAAGAAAGATACATATAGATACTAAAATGAGAAAAGATTACTTATTTACTTCTGAGTCTGTATCCGAAGGACACCCTGATAAAGTATCGGATCGTATCTCGGATATGGTTGTTGACCATTTTATTGCTAAAGATCCGTTCGCACGGGTGGCGTGCGAAACTCTTACTACTACCAATAAGGTTGTTTTAGCTGGGGAAATTCGAGGACCGGTTCAAGAAGATAAAGAGGAAATCATCTCCAAGGTTAGAGACTGCATTAAAGATATTGGCTATGAACAAGAAGGCTTTCATTGGCAAAATGCAGATATTCAATATTTACTTCATGGCCAATCGGCTGATATAGCTATGGGCGTTGACTCCTCTGGAAATAAAGATGAAGGAGCAGGGGACCAAGGGATTATGTTCGGCTATGCCTGCACCGAAACTCCTGAATTAATGCCAGCACCAATTTATTATTCTCATAAAATTTTAGAACTGATGGCTAAAGGGCGTAAAGAAGGATCTTTGCCAGGACTTGAACCCGACTCTAAAAGTCAGGTCACTTTAAAATATGTTAATGGCCAACCTCATGCGGTAACTTCTGTTGTAATCTCAACGCAGCATACCGATGGATTATCTCCAGCCGACGTACAAGAAATCGTGACCCCAGTTTTAAAGCAAGCAATCCCCGCTCCGTTGCTTCAACATTTATCAGACGAAGAGTATTATGTTAATCCAACAGGCAATTTTGTAATTGGCGGTCCCGATGGCGATACCGGACTTACAGGAAGAAAAATTATTGTGGATACTTACGGAGGTGCAGCCCCGCACGGTGGTGGTGCTTTTTCTGGAAAAGATCCCACCAAAGTTGACCGCTCTGCTGCCTATGCAGCTCGCTACCTTGCTAAAAATATTGTGGCGGCTGGTTTGAGTTCTCAGTGCACCATTCAGTTATCGTACGCCATTGGTGTGGCTAAACCCTTATCTATTTATGTTAATACCCAAGGCACAAACACTATTGATGAAGCCAAAATTGAAGCGGCTATCCCAGAGATTATGAATTTATCCCCCAAGGGAATTCGTGAAAAACTTCAATTAAATAGACCTATTTATGAGCAAACTGCTGCTTACGGTCATTTTGGAAGAACTCATAATAGCACGTCCGGAGCCTTTTCTTGGGAAGCTTTAGACTTAGTTTCTGACTTTAAGTCCCTTGCTTAATTGAACGTAACTTTTTCTGTTCACCAAGAGTCTGATCTAGCAAAAGTAGTCGATAAAATATCTCCGCTTTTACAACGCCAACAAATCCTTTTTTTGGAGGGGGAAGTAGGATCGGGGAAAACCACATTCATTAGATACTTACTAAAGTCTTTAGCAACAAACACAAATCAAGATTTTCACTTTTTGGGCAGTCCTACTTATCAACGAGAACATCATTATAATTTAAAGAAATTAAACCTCATTCATTTTGATTTCTATCAGGTTGATCAAAAGACTCATATTGATTTCGAAGATTATTTTATGGATAACTGTCTATTGGTGGAATGGCCTTCCCAGGATTTAAAAAAAAGATATCTTCCAGATGCGTTGTTGATTAAGATAAACGTAGAGGCACCCAAACGTATCATTGAGATAAGTTCACAAAACCCAACATGGCTTCCATAACAAACCCAAACTTATCAAAAGTAAAAAAACAATTACTAAATAAAAATATTAAAACCGGCGGCACCCTTAAATTTAATCCCGACGCATCAAATAAAATTTTTCAACTTTGCAAAACCGGAAAAAAAACTTTTCTGCTTTTATCATTCCAAAACAATCCTGTTGAATATCAAAGATACCTCAAAGCGGATTCTGCGCTTTCTTCTCAACAAGTATTGACGCCATCCATCATTGAAAAAAATTCAACTCACAAATACCTATTAATGGAATATTTTCCAACGAACAATGCTTCCCGGTATTATAAAAAAGAAGAATTAAAAGATATTTTTCCTCAGGCGATTAAAACTCTCAAGCACCTCCAGCATCCCCGAAAAAGATTTTCGGGTATCCCGATCAAACCATTCAATAACCTCACTCACAATGCTTCGAAAGGAATTGAGACTTATATCGAATATTTTGATTATAAAATTCAAATTGGCTACTACCTCAATCGACTTATTCAAAAATCATTGAAAAACAACCTGATAGCATTGAATAAATATAAACCAACACTAACCCACGGTGATTTTTTTTTAGAGAACTTCATCTACTATCAAAAAAATCTTTATCTCATCGATCATCAAGACCTTCACTATAATCACCCTTATCTCGATATAGCTTCACTTATTTTCGATGCTCGAAGATTGTACTCATTTTCAACCGAGGACAAATTAATTCGAAGTTATGCAAAAAAATTCAATCTCTCCCTAAATGATTTTCGATCAGATATTCATTTAGTCAGTCTAGCTCGAAATCTTCGAATTTTAGGAAACTGGGTTAATTTATACCGTTCAGGAAAAACGCAATACCTTAAAAAATATCGAAAAAATACATGGCTTCAAATATTAAAACATGTGGAGCATCTTCGTTTATGGGATTTACGAGAACTCTTTGAAGAAATTTATAATAAGACTAAGTAAATGGATGTATTAATTTTAGCAGCAGGGCTCGGTACTAGAATGGAAGAGCTAACCCAAGATCTTCCCAAGCCCCTATTGCTTGTTCAGGGAAAGCCTCTGTTGGAATATGCTCTCAATTTAATTCAACCTCTTCCGACAAATAAAATTTTTGTCAATACTCACTATCACGCAAAACTGATCGATTCCTATATTAAAAAAAATTATGAAAATATTCATATTTCATGGGAGCCAGAAATTTTAGGTACCGGTGGGGGGATTAAAAAAATTCATCAAAATGATCTTCTTGTTTTAAATACCGATAATGTTTGGTTACCGCAATTCGCGCAGGAGATTGAATTAGCCTGGCATCATTTTCAAAATAATCAAAATATTGATAATTTGCTTTTAACAAAATCAACAAGCAAATCCTTTGATCTTGAAATTCAACCAGATGAGTCAATCCAATTTCCTTCCAATGCTTGCAATGCGCATTTTCAAGGTTGTCATTTTATTCGACAAGGTGTTTTGAGGGATTATCCAGAGAAGTTCAATATTCCCCTCTATTGGGAAAAATGCTCCAAAGAAAAAAAATTATTCAGTTTTTTAACCACGACGGAAAATACTCACATAGGAACGAAAGATTTATATTTGAAATACGTGAGCTGAGTCCTTATATATAAAGTATGGCAATAGAACAAATCAAAGATGCTGATTTTCAGCAAAGTGTAGTAGAAAGCTCCAAGAGCCAACCTGTAATAGTCGATTTTTGGGCAGAGTGGTGTGGTCCTTGTAAAGCGCTTGGCCCAATTTTAGAGAACATTGCTTTAGAGTTTGAGGGAAAAATAGCGGTAAAAAAAATTAATATAGATGAAAATCCGGAAGCGCCAGCTAACTTTGGTATTCGGAGCATTCCCACTATTATCATGTTCAAAGAAGGTTCTGTGGCCGATACGAAAATAGGATTAAGCTCTGAGACCGATTTAAAAAACTGGCTGAATACTCATCTTTCTTAGTATTTTAAATATTTTCAATTCTTTCTTGATAAAATAGCCTTACTTATTAGATAATTATCTTTTAATAAGGATTTTTTATTAAAGAAAATAAAA
>VTPN01000070.1 GCA_008638215.1 Pelagibacteraceae bacterium | reverse complement strand
TATCTCCTTTCTTTATACCATCATCTTTGATTAATTTATTATCTGGGCATATATCGATTAAATTTAATTTAAAAGGCCCAAACAGTTCTCCTGTTACGGCATGTGCTACTGGAACTCATGCTATCGGAGACTCATTTACTCTTATTAAAAATGATAAAGCTGATTTGATGGTATGCGGCGGAGCAGAGGCTGCTATCTGTCCTTTAGGAATTGCTGGTTTTTCTGCTGCAAGAGCTCTTTGTGATACTTTTAATAATGATCCTACCAAAGGTTCTAGACCATGGGATAAAGATAGATCGGGTTTTGTCATGGGAGAAGGGGCAGGGGTCCTGGTTCTTGAAGAGCTCGAACATGCCCAAAAAAGAAATGCACAAATATATGGAGAGGTTAAAGGTTATGGGCTTTCGGGTGATGCCTACCATATTACAAAACCTTCTGAAGACGGCAGTGGAGGTTTTAGAGCCATGGAAATGGCACTCAAAGAGTCGAAAATAAACAAAGACGATATTCAATATGTCAATGCTCATGGAACATCTACACCTGTAGGTGATATGATTGAGTTATCAGCAGTTGAGCGATTGTTTGGATCTAATGAAAATTTATTTATGAGTTCAAATAAGTCTGCTATCGGCCATCTTTTAGGCGCCGCTGGAGCTGTTGAAGCTGTTTTTAGTTTAAAATCTCTTCAATCAGGAATACTGCCGCCAACACTCAATTTAGATAACCCTGACACTTCAACTAAAATTAATTTAGTCCCTCATAATCCAATTGAATATAAAACTTCTAACGTTATCTCCAATTCATTTGGCTTTGGAGGAACGAATGCAAGTTTAATCTTTGGAAATTAAAAGTAAAAATTTTTGTATTGTTTTGTCTTCTCCATCAGGGGCGGGCAAAACATCTATTTCCAAAAAAATATTGCAAAAAGATAATAAAATTTCTTTATCAATATCATGTACTACTAGACCTAAGAGAAAAGGAGAGATTAATAAGAAAGATTATATTTTTCTTTCAGAAGAGGATTTTCAAAAACAAATTAAAAATGGTGATTTTTTAGAATTTGCGTCAGTTTTTGGTTATCGTTACGGCACACTCCGTCAAACAGTTAATAGGTTTTTTAACAAAAAAAGAGATGTTTTGTTTGATATTGATTGGCAGGGATATCAACAATTAAAACAAAGTGGAATGGAGGTTGTAGGGATATTTATACTACCGCCAAATAAAAAAGAATTAATTAGAAGGCTTAAAAATAGAGGAAGAGATACCACGGAAGAAATGAAAAAAAGAATGAGCCTCGCACAAGATGAAATATCACACTTTCCAGAGTATGATTATGTGGTAGTTAATAATGACTTAGACTCATGTGTTACTAAAATACAAAATATAATCATTGCCGAAAGGCATAAAAAATCAAGACAATTTAATCTTACTGAATTTGTCAATAAATTTAGAGATTAACTTCTCTAAATATTTCTATCAATTGATTTAAGCTAATATCCTCAACTCTTTTACCTAAATCAAATTTAGCAGGGTCTAAATTATAATTTTTTAACAATTTCTTAAGTGTTTTTCTCTTATGAGAAAACAAATTTCTTTTAAACTCAATAAAATGATTTAATTCATTATTATTTAATAAAAACTTTTTTTTTCTTGTAAATTGAAGCACTGTCGAGTCAATTTTTGGAATGGGTCTGAAGCAATTTTTGCTGATATTAAAATTATTTTTAATGTCATAAAAGCATCCCACAAGAGAATTTAGTGAGTTTAAGTTTTTATTTAATAAACGTTCTGCAAATTCTTTTTGAAACATCAAAATTAGACTAGCTGGCGGATCTCTCATTAAGCATATTTTTGCTAATATCTGTGAAGAAATATTGTAAGGTAAATTTGATATAATCAAATCAACCTTCTCAATTAAAGGATAATTCAAAATATCTTCATTGATTATTTTTATTTTATCATTCTTAAAAAATTTTGAATTAAGAATGGGAATTAAGTCTTCATCTATTTCAATAAGATTTAATTGTTGAGGTTGATATTTTAAAATATAATCAGTCAAACGGCCATCTCCAGGCCCAATTTCTATAATATTAAGGTGTTTAGCTGAAATTAAGTTACAGATTTTTCTAATTATATTTTTATCAATTAGAAAGTTTTGACCATATTTTTTTTTTAGAAATTCATACATGCTATATAAGAGGAGGGATTTGAAATATTTTTATATTTGATATCTCCTGCCGTACCATGTGCGGGACTTAATCTTCTATAATTCAAACCTAAGGTGAGATTAATACCTTTTTTATTAAGTATCTTAAAAGGGATTAGAGCTTGATCGTGATACATTGATATAAACAATAAATTATTCTGTATTTTGTTAAATGCACTATCTGCTGAAATTGGACCATATATATTTTTAAACTTTTTGATGATTTCAGTAATTTTTCTATCCTCGTTGCCAATAGTATTTTGTTCGCTGCAATGTGGGTTGTAACAAAGGAATTTAATGGATTTAAAATTTAATTCATAAATTCTTCTTTGAATTTGTTTATTAATTAAAGTGAGTTTTAAATTTAAATATTTTTTATTTAAGTAATTTCTAACATCTTTTAAATTTATATGAGTGGTTAAAGGGATAACGGAAAATTTTTCTCCATGCATGAGCATAATAGTATTTCTCTTATTAATTTTAGCTAGATATTCTGTCATTCCTATAAATTCAATTTTTTTTTTAAATATAGATTTATTAATAGGCAACGTTACTAAATCAATCTTAGAGGATTTTGATAAATGGTTGGCAATAATCAATTGATTAAGTAAATTTTGATGTTTCTC
>VTPN01000036.1 GCA_008638215.1 Pelagibacteraceae bacterium | reverse complement strand
AAATATGATTTTCATAAAATAAAGACTGACTTTCATGAACACTTAAACTTCGAGCCTGGCCAATAGGTTCATAAAGAAGATCTGAGGGTCTATTTTGTTCATATACACCATGTCCAGTTTCATGAAAAAGAGCAGAGAGAGTTTCTAATATGTTATCTTCAAATCTTGTAGTAATCCTAACATCTTTATTAGCGCCCCCACAAAAAGGATGCATTGACTGATCAATACGACCATAATCAAAATTAAATCCTAATTCTTCTAGTTTTTGATAAGTTTTTTCAAAAATTTTATCTTTTGATAAATTTGTTTTAAAAATATTTGGTTTACTTATCTTTTCTAAATTTAAATATTGAGGAATTATATCTGTTTTTATGACCTCAAATAGCTTATCTATCTTATTGGAATTGTAATCTCTATCGTAATTTGAAATTAAAGCATCATATGGACTTAATTTTAATGGCTTTGATAACTGGTTTGCCTCCTCATGAACGAGTACTAATAATTCATCAAAATCTTTTTCAATTATCGATACATCATCTTTTTTTCTAGCCTCTCTCCACAAATGTTCACATTTTAGTTTTTTTTTAACCAATTGAGATTTGAGTTGGCCATCAACAGCGTTTTCTTTTAATACTATGTTCTCCATAAGTAATAAATTTTTCATATCATGATCACTTAAATTTTTAGTTTTATTTAAATTTATCTCTTCAATTATATTTTTTTTTCTGAGTTCTTTATCAATATATTCAGCTAACATTGACATTTGATCGGATCGAGACTCTATACTTTTAGATGGTAAGTTTGTGGCATTATCCCAAAAAAGTATTCCGCTAATATCATTTAAAATGTAATAGTTTTTGAAGTATCTTTTTAATTTATCCATTATGCTTTCTTCTTATTATTAATACCATGATTACGCTCGAGAGACTTAACAAAAACCAAGTGATAGAATAATTTAAATGGTTATTTCTTAAAAAAGCTAGGGGATTAATATCAGGCTTAATTCTTGGATCAAATAATACAAAGTAATATTTAGAATCAAAATTTGATTTGTAATATCCTTCTAAATCAGATTTTAAAATAGAAAACCAAATATTTTTAAGGGGTTGATTTTCTGGCACAAAAGATTGTTTTTGATCAGTTAAATGACGAGTGTAGGCGTAGAAAGAATCTTGGTTTTTAATCTTCCCTATAATATTTTTTATATATTCTGGATTTTTATCAGAAACCCAGCCCAAATTAATAATAGAATAAAAATTATTTTTATATGTAAGGGGCAATACAGCATGATATCCCACTTTGCCCTGTTGGGTTTTAGACTCAAGAAAAATAGGCTTGTCGATCAAATCAAAATCATTGTTTAAGCTAATAGTTATTAGCTCTTCATATTCTTCATTCCGATCAAAAATCTTTGGTGAATTGATGGAATTGTTTATATTATCAATTAGATCGTTTTTCCAATCAAGTCTATATAACTGCCATACACCTAAAATAAATGTCATAAGACTAATAAATAAAAAAAGGTATGTAATAGACCTTAGTCTCATAAATTATGATTTAATTAAAAAGAAACTAATTAGCGAGAAAAGACTTATCTTCCCCACCAGTAAATCGCTATATATAAAAATAGCCAAACAACATCAACAAAATGCCAGTACCATGCTGCAGCTTCAAATCCAAAGTGTCTTTCTGGGGTTAAATGGCCTTTTCGAGCTCTCATTAAACATACCAATAAAAATAATGTTCCAACAAGGACATGAAATCCATGAAATCCTGTAGCCATATAAAACGTTGATGGATATATACCCTCAGTAAAACCAAATGTTGCATGGTGGTATTCATATATTTGTAATAATGTAAAGATACCGCCTAAAAATACTGTTAAATATAAACCTTGAAGAGCCTCTTTATTGTTTCCTTCTCTTACAGCATGATGGGCCCAAGTACACGTGGTACCAGATAATAATAAGATTAAAGTGTTTAAATAAGGAATATCTAACGGGTCAAATGTTTCTATACCTTCTGGTGGCCAAACACCTACTCCTAAAGAGCCAGTAAAGACATCCTTATAATCTGCGATAAATGCTTTGGGTAAGAGGCTGGCATCAAAGAAAGCCCAAAAGAAAGCAACAAAAAACATAACCTCAGAAGTGATGAAAAGGGCCATTCCCCATCTTAGACCTATTTCAGTAATAGAATTATGCACTTTTAAAAAAGTGCTTTCTTTAATTATATCTCTCCACCACATAAACATCGTAAAGAGAATAAGCCCAAGACCGACAAACAAAGGCCAAAGCATCTCATAATGCATATAAAGAATTGCGCCTGAAACTAAGAATAAAGCAGAAAAAGAGCCAACTAGCGGCCATGGACTTGGATTAACAAGGTGGTACTGATGTTTTTTTTCTGAATCTTTAAAAGTTAAGTCGACCATTAATCTAGTATTTCATTCTTTTTTCTCAAAAAAGGTATATGACAAAGTGACATTCTTCACTTTTTTAGCTTCAGGGTCCTCTAAAATTAGAGGATCAATGTAAAAAGTGACAGGGAATTCAACTACTTCACCAGGTTGAATTTTTTGATCTTGAAAACAAAAACATTCTATTTTGAGTAAGTAAGGTCCTATCTTAGGAGGCAGAACATTAAAAATAGATGTGCCAACGGTAGGTATTGATGAATTATTTTTAGCCCTAAAAGTAACATCATATTTCACCCCTTCAGTAATTATCATCTTATTAGGAGCCTCAAAATTCCAATCAAGTCCGTCATTCACTTGACTTGAAAAAACAACATTCATTTCTAACTCACCCATATTTGGGTCGACTTGTTCAATTAGAGTGTCTGTTTTTTGGTTAAAACCTTGAAAGCCAGTGAGATTACAAAAAAGTTTATAAAGCGGGACTGAAAAAACAACTAAACCTGTCATAAATACCAGGATGAATATTAATAATCCGAGTGTTTTATATTTGCTAGAGCTTTTCAAATACCAGATTTAATTCTCTGAATAGTGATAAAATAAAAAGCCGCTACAAGAAAAAGCAAGATAGCCAAAACAATAAGATTTTTTTTCTTTTTATTCATTTAAAAAAAACGATCGATCACAGTGAAGAAAAAAATTAAGAATAGATAAATGATAGAAAAGCCAAATAGTTTAATTGAGTCTTTTTTTAAATTTTTTGACTTGTTGAGTTTAAAAAGTTGAAATGCAAAATAACTATTAAGTAGATTTGAAGTAACAAAAAATACCATTCCTACCAGGCCAAATACAAAAAGAAGATTGGTCGACACAATCATTAAGAACGTATAAATATTCATCATTGTCAAAGTTTTCTTGATACCATGTTTAACAGGGTACATGGGGACATCTGCGTTGGAATAATCTTGATTTCTATAAATTGCTAATGCCCATGAATGTGGAGGAGTCCATAAAAATATAATCAGACAAAGAATTATTGGGTATAGGATCATCTCATTTGAAATACTAATCCATGCTATAACTGGGGGAAGCGCCCCAGCTAAACCTCCAATAACAATATTTTGTGCAGTTCGATATTTTAAATACATCGTATAAAAGACAGAATAATAAAGGATGGTGAATGCTAAAAGAATTGCCGCTTGAATATTGGCAAAAAAGAACAAAGCAACCACAGAGAAAAAAGAAAATACTAAGCCAATTGCTAACGCAGTATTGGCAGAAATATTCCCTGCGGGAATTGGTCTAAACTTTGTTCGGTCCATTTTTGAGTCGATAACTCGATCATGCCACATATTTAAGATAGCCGATCCTGATGCACCCATTGCTAAAAGCATCAAGCTAACACCTTTAATTAGAAGAGATTTATCAGATGGGGCAACGAGCATCGCACATAATGCGGTAAATATAACTAATGAGATTACTCCCGGTTTAATTAAAACATATACCTGTTTTAAAAAATTCAACAGCGAAGGTAGATTAAAACCTACGCTTGAAGAAATTAAGTGTTCTTGTCTGTCTTTATTTACAGCCACTTATTAATTCTTAACTTCAGGTAAAGTTTCAAACTGGTGATAAGGTGGTGGAGAAGGCAAAGTCCACTCTAATGTTTTTGCTCCTTCACCCCATGGATTTGCCTCTGCTTTCTTACCACTAATTAAAGCTATGATCATCACAACCAAGAAGAGTAAGAACGAGCCAAAGGATATATAAGATCCTAAAGAAGAAATCGCATTCCATCCTGCATAAGCATCAGGATAATCTGGAATTCTTCTTGGCATACCGGCTAATCCTAAAAAGTGCTGAGGGAAGAAAGTTAAATTAACTCCGGCAAAAAATAACCAGAAGTGCAATTTTCCGAAAAATTCAGAATATTGTTTTCCTGTCATTTTGCTAAACCAATAGTATATCCCGGCAAAAATGCCAAATACAGCTCCCATGCTTAGTACATAGTGGAAGTGAGCAACAACATAATATGTATCATGGAGAACGACATCCACACCGGCGTTAGCAAGAATAACTCCTGTAACTCCGCCAAGAGTAAATAAGAAAATAAATCCAAGAGCAAATAACATTGGAGTTGAAAAGGTTATTGAGCCTCCCCACATCGTAGCTATCCAACTGAAGATTTTCACACCCGTTGGAACGGCAATTACGATAGTGGCAAGCATGAAGTAAGCTCTTACATTGGCGCTAAATCCGACAGTGTACATATGATGAGCCCACACTACAAAGCCAATAAAACCAATTGCAACCATTGCATAAGCCATTCCTAGATATCCAAAAACAGGTTTCTTTGAAAAAGTAGAAACAATATGAGAGATGATACCGAAAGCAGGAAGAATCATGATGTAAACTTCAGGATGTCCAAAGAACCAGAAAAGATGTTGAAAAAGAACAGGATCTCCACCTCCAGCTGGATCAAAAAAGGTAGTTCCAAAGTTACGGTCTGTTAAAAGCATCGTAATAGCTCCACCTAATACAGGAACAGCTAACAATAGAAGGAAAGCGGTAACTAACATCGCCCAAGCAAATAAAGGCATCTTATGGAGGGTCATTCCAGGTGCTCTCATATTAAGAATAGTCGTAATGAAGTTCACTGCGCCTAAAATAGAAGAGGCTCCCGCTAAGTGAAGAGAAAAAATAGCCATATCTACTGCAGGAGAACTATGCCCGGTGATGGAACTTAAAGGAGGATATATGGTCCAACCAGTACCTGCGCCACTTCCAACAAACATTGAGCCCACTATCAACAGCAATGATGGAATTAGTAACCAAAAACTAATGTTATTCAGTCTTGGGAATGCCATATCAGGAGCGCCAATCATCAATGGAACAAACCAATTTCCAAATCCACCTATCAAAGCAGGCATGACAACAAAGAAAATCATTAAGAGTCCATGAGCCGAAATAATCACATTCCACATTTGACCGTCCGTTACAACTTGCATACCAGGATCCGAAAGTTCCATTCTCATAATTACTGATAAGGCTCCCCCAATAATTCCTGCAACAATTGCATACAAAAAGTAAAGTGTGCCTATATCTTTATGGTTAGTGGAAAAAAACCATCGTACAAAAAAGTTAGGTTTATGATCGTGATGATCGTTTAGTGATGTAGCAGTTGTGCTCATAGTTTTTTCTCCTCTACTTCTAATTTTATTACATCATTTTTTGATAAAACTAGTTCTTCTTCAGGACTAGCAATTGGCTGAATATCTTCGTTAATGGCATAATTATTTTTTGCTTCATTTGCCCAAGCCATAAATTCATTTTCTGGAAGAACTTTTACAACTACAGGCATAAAACCATGACCTGTTCCACAAATTTCAGAGCATTGACCACGATATGTTCCTGGCTCTTTGACATTGACCCAAGTTTCATTCAATCTGCCTGGCACTGCATCGGTTTTGATACCCATAGATGGAACGGCCCAACTATGTAAAACGTCACCAGCAGTAATTAGAATTTGAACATTTTTGTTAGCAGGAATAACAAGAGGGTTATCAACGGTCAACAATCTAAGATCACCTTCTTGTAAATCTTCATCTTGTATCATGTAACTTTCAAAATAAAAGTTTCCATGATCAGGATATTCGTACTCCCAATACCACTGATGTCCTATTACTTTGACAGTCATATCGTAAGTGTCAGATTTCTCTTGTTTATAAAGTAACTTAAAAGATGGAATAGCAATCACCACTAGGATTACAACGGGCAGTGCAGTCCATAAAACCTCTAAAATAGTGTTGTGCGTAGTAGTAGAGGGTGTGGGGTTTCTCTTAGCACTAAATCGAAAAGATACATAAAATAATAAGAATAGAACAAAAAGAGTAATTACAGTCATTATAATTAGAATAAGATCGTGGAGATCAATAACTTCTTGCATTAAATTCGTTGCAGGGTTTTGAAAACTTAGTTGCCAATCATTTGCAGAAGCAAATAAATTAGAGGTAAAAAAAACAAAAATAGAACCAAATAAATATTTCATGAAAAACATATTAGTATTCTATTCTAAGCAGTATATTGACAGGATGTCGCTAAAAACGTTGTTTTCTATGAAAAAAAATGAAACGTTAAACTAAGTGCGGCAATAACTGCCGTATCTGCTTTTAAAATTTGGCTACGTATTTTTATATTATAGAAGTTTTTTGAATTAGTTTTGATAAATTCTCTCTCTTCATCTTCAAACCCTCCTTCAGGTCCAACGATAACTAAAATACTATCAGTAAAAATCTTCTTTGGGACCTCATCAATTAAAAATCCTTTGAGGTTTTCATCAAACATTAAAACATTTGATGATTGGAGAAGTTTTTTTTGATTGGTAAGTTTTTCAATTTGAAAGATTGTTGGAAGAGACAACCTACCTGATTGTTGGGCCGCCCCCACACTGTAAGCTTCATATTTTGATAAATTTATTTTACTTACTACAGTTCTCTGAAATTTGGTGGGGTAAAGATTTTTGATGCCTATCTCTGTAGATTGTCTAACAACTGACTCACTATTCAAATGCTTAATTGGAGAAAAGAGAAGACTAATATCTGATGTAGTTTTAGGTGGTAAAGTTTGTTCTAAAACTTCAACGATAAGGCTATTTTTTTTGATATCAATTATTTTAGCATCCCATTCGCCATTTTCTTCATTAAATAGATTAACACGTTCTCCAATATTTAATCGCATTACTTTGATAAGGTGGATATAGTACTTTTCTTCTAAATGATAAGTGTTACCCTTAACTAAATTTGATTTATTATAAATTCTCTTCATGAACGATATAAGACAAGATAATTTAATTTTTAAAATTTTTCCAATATTTACCCACCCATATATTTTAATTATGAGGTTAGATAGACCTATTGGTTATATACTTTTATTTTACCCAATATGCTTTTCAATTTTTGCATTTTCTGATCTTAATTTAAAAATTGTCAGTTTGTTAATAATCTTTTTGATTGGATCAATAGTCATGCGTTCTGCAGGATGTATTATCAATGACTTACTTGATCGCGATATAGATAACAAAGTTCGCAGAACACAAAATAGACCTTTGGTATCTAATTCTCTATCTATCAAAAACTCAATTATCTTATTAATTATATTATTGAGTATTGGCTTAATTGTCTTAACACAATTAAATTTACCATCAATTATTTTAGCCTTAGTTATTGTTCCTTTAGTATTTCTATACCCATTAGCCAAAAGGTATTTCTTTCTTCCCCAATTTGTTCTAGCTTTTACTTATAATTGGGGGTGCTTTATTGGATGGTCATCTCTAGAGTCTCCAAGCAGTTTTACAGAAATTTCAATTTTATTCTTATCATTGGTTCTGTGGACAATAATTTATGACACAGTCTATGCTACGCAAGACGAAGACGATGACAGAAAACTTTCTTTGAAATCTAGTGCATTATTATTTGGTAAGTACAAACTAGTGATACTTAATTTTCTTATTATACTAATGTATTCGTTATTGATGCTATTTGGAAAAAATCTAGGTTTTAACTTTTTATTTTTTATTTTTCTTACTCTTCAATTAATTTTAAATTTAATGGATCTTAACTACATTTGGAAAAATGACTCTTTAAGATCAGGTTTCTATTTTAATAGAAATAATTATTACGGTATTTTTTTACTTTTAAGTATTATAATCGGAAGTCAATTTAATGTCTGAAAGCAAAGCTCATTTTTTAAGAATTTCTCATCTTTTTTTTGAATACAAAATAAAAATGTTCATCGCAGTATTTTGCATGATTATTGCAGCACTTTGTACAGGCTTTCATGCTTGGCTTGTAAAACCAGCTCTTGATCAAGTGTTAGTGAATGCCAATAAATTTTATTTATATTTTATTCCTGGAGCCATATTAGTTACTGGTCTCATTAAAGGATTAGCAACCTATACTCAAGTCACATCACTTCAATTTATGAGTCATCGGATTATAGAAAGACTTAGAAAAGATGTTTTTCATAATCTTATAAACTTACATTATGGATTTTTCGTTCAAAATAGAACAGGTTCATTAATTACGAGAATTACAACTGACACCTATTATCTAAGTGGTGCCATGGCTAATACTTATACCGCATTGATAAAAGACTCTTTAACTCTGTTAGTTTTGATGGGTAATATGTTTTATCAAAACTGGAAATTAGCTTTAATTTCTATCTTGGTTTTCCCCTTAGCTCTTATACCGGTTCGAGTACTTGGAAAAAAAATTAGAAATATTACTAAAAACCTACAACATCAAATAGGCAATCTTGCATCAAATTTAGAGGAAATTTTTAAAGGTATTAAAAATGTCAAATCTTTTAATGCCGAAGAGTTTGAAATATCAAGAATTAATAAGGAAATAGCCACTGCAAGAGAATTAAATTTTAAACAAGAGAAGGTTACTGCTCGCTCAAGACCCTTCACCGAAACCCTTGGATCCTTAGCGGCGGGATTGGCTATATTTGGTGGTGGTGTATTTGTTATTAATGAAAATATGACCGCTGGGGAACTAATGAGTTTTTTAGTAAGTCTTATGTTAGCCTATGCTCCCCTAAAAAACCTTATAAATGTAAATGTCCTTTTACAAAGTGGTCTTGGTGCCGCCTCAAGAATTTTCGAGTTTATAGATATGAAGAGTGATATTTCTGATGGCAATAAAACTATAAAAGATTTTGATGAAATAAAATTTAAAGATGTCTTTTTTAAATACCCTAATTCAGAAAAAAATGTCCTGGATGGAATAAATGTCAATCTAAGAAAAGATAAAAAAATTGCAATTGTCGGACCCTCTGGCTCTGGTAAATCGACCTTACTTGGATTAATGATACGTTTATTTGATCTCGACAAAGGTGAAATTATTATTGGAAATGAGAATATCAAAGACCTTCGTCTTAAAAATTTAAGAGGTTATTTTAGCTTAGTGAGCCAAGATACCGTTTTATTTGATGGATCAATATCGGAAAACATAAAATATAATTCTAAATTATCAACCAAGAGTATTGAAAAGTTTGCAGAATTAGCTTGCGTAAATGAAATTATTGAAAAACTCCCGCAAGGGCTTAATTCTCAAATTGGTGAAAATGGTGTCAAACTTTCAGGCGGACAAAGACAAAGAATAGCTATTGCTAGAGCCCTAGCTCAACAAAAATCAATTATTCTTCTGGATGAACCAACATCAAATTTAGATCTTAGAACAGAGTCAAAATTGTTTGATAACCTACATAGTATAAAAAATATAACGCTTGTTGTAGTGGCGCACAGACTGAGCACTATCAAGCATTTCGATGAAATACTCTATCTTGAGTCAGGAAAGCTATTAGAGCAAGGATCACATAAAAGTTTAATGGCAAAAAAAGGTTTCTACTATCAGCTCTATCAAAAACAATTAAAAAAAAATGCTTAAAAGGTTAAGCAAAAATAATTTTTTTTTAAATTTATTTGCTAATTTAGTTTTTTTATCTCTTTGGATTATTAAATCGACTAGTAGCTGGCGTGGTATTAATGAAGAAACGATAAAAAAAGAACTTTCAAATAAAAGATCACTAATAATTTTGATTTGGCACCATCAATTAATGGGCTCAACATTCAGTTGGAAATTTAATTCTAAACTTCGACCTATAGCAACCTCACATAGAGATGGTCAATTAAGTACATTGGTTCAAAAAAAATTTGGATTAGAACCACTTTTGAGAAAAAAAGATAACCCAACATTTTTAATTAAAAATATATCTAAAGCAGTTCAAAATGGAGATTGTATTTATATAACTCCAGATGCGCCTCATGGACCACCAAAAAAAATTAACACCAGTATCTTTAAATTGTGTCAAAAATTTAATTTAAATATTGCTATATTGTCTTTTCATACAAATAAGTACTTTAGACTGAATAGTTGGGATAAATTAAAAATACCTCTTCCTTTTAGTAAAGGAATTTACCTATGGGGCGACGAAATTATTCGGCCAAAAGATTATGAAAATGAAACAGATTTTAATCTAAAAATTACAAATGAATTAAATAAGAATTCTGAGAAGATTAATGATTTTTTTTAGTTATAATTTTTTACAGATTTTATTTTTTCCTATTTTTTTTCTATTAGCTTTATTTAGGATTGTTTTAAATAAAGAAAATTTAAAATCTATAAAGCAAAAAGTTTTATGTAATTATAATTTTACAAAACTCAGAGAATTAGATCATTTAATACATTTTTCTAGCATAGGAGAGCTGAATTCAATTAATTATTTGATCGAAAACCTATCGACTAAAAAAATTATATTATCGTGTTCTACCTTATCTTCTTATAATTTAGCAAAAAAAAAATATCAGAATTTTTTAGTTATTTTTTTACCCTTAGATTTTAAATGGAGCATTAATAAATTTTTAAATCGTACCAAAATAAAAAAAATTATTTGGATCGACTCTGAAATTTGGCCAAACTGGCTCATAATTTCTCAAAAGAAAAAAATAAAAAATATTTTAATAAATGGCAGACTATCTGAAAAGTCATACTCCAGATGGAAAAATTTTTCTTCTTTTGCTCAATTACTTGGAAATCAATATTCTTTGATTTTTGCAAAAAGCTTAGATGACAAAAAAAAATTTGAAAGCATTTTTAAAAAAAATGTATTGTATTTTGGTAACTTAAAATTTTACCAAAAAATTAATTTAATTAACGACAAAAAAAAAATTATTTGTTTTGCTAGTATTCATAAGGAAGAATTTGAAAAGATTTTAGAAATTATTCAACATTTAAATTTAAGTAGTATTGAAAGAATAATTATAATACCAAGACATATTCACCTCAGTTCTAAACTTCAATCAATGATCAAACAAGATCATACAAATAAAATTTTTATTTTAGATAAATTTGGTGAAAGTGAATCAGCGTATGAATCTTCAAAATTAACTTTTATGGGTGGTTCTTTGTTTGAACATGGAGGACAAAATCCCCTTGAACCTTTATCTAAAGGATGTTTTATTTTTTCAGGACGGTATGTAAATAATTTTAAAGAAATTTATACTGAACTTGAGAGCCTTTCACTGGCTAGAGTATTAAATGGCAAT
>VTPN01000035.1 GCA_008638215.1 Pelagibacteraceae bacterium | reverse complement strand
CTAATAACATTATAATAAATGCTCTATCTAATTTATCATATTGAGAAAGTGCCTCATTATTAAGGCTTTCGTTGCTATCATAAATTTTATTTCTTTTAAAATAAAAATAGATTGTGGTAACTAGCGACAAACAAAAAAGAATAAATGCCCACATGTATCTAAAACCTCCCTATTTTTTCTTTCTATAAAAAATTATGCCAATGATAATTATTGAAACACCTATAATCATTAATAATTCACCAGCATTCCAAAACCAAATTAAAAAATCGATCATTTATTTATCAGCATCAAATATTTCATCTACAGGCACTTGGAGGCTATTAACTAATTGATTAGTTTTTGCAGCTAAAGCAACTATTTTTAAAAATTCAGCGTGTTCTTCACTAGTCATTCCTAATTTTTTGGCTGAAGCCGTATGGGAGTGTGTACAATAACTACAATTATTGGTAATAGAAACAGCCATATAAATCATTTCTTTCATTTTTTTATCAATCAACGTTTCTTTGGTCATTAAATTCTTCACCTCTGTCCAAACCTCTTTGAGAAGAGATGGATCGAAAGCTAGATATTTCCAAAAATTACCTATGTACTGAGTGTTGCGCGTGTCTCTGATATCTTGATAAGTTTCTTTGACTAATTGATCATTTTCATCTGTGATTTTTTTTACTGTGGTCATTAACCCCTCCCTTTTTATCCAATTGCTTAATATTAATAAATACATAATATCCCTGATCGTGTCCTCATTCTATTTGAATAATAAAAACCTATTAATTTTTGGTTTTTTAACCTGTATGGGTTCTGCCTTTGGTCAAACGTATTTTATTTCTTTATTTGGAGCGGAGTTAAAAGAAACATTAAGCTTAACTAATGGAGAATTTGGATCATATTACTCGCTAGCAACTATAATTAGTGCGATTACTCTTATTTGGGTAGGGAAATTGATTGATAGTGTCGCTCTTCGAAAATACACCCTCTTTGTAATCATTTGCTTTTCAGTGGTATGTATAACCTTCGGATTTGTATCAAATATCGTGATGTTTTTTATTTGTATCTATTTCTTAAGATTATTTGGACAGGGATTAATGACTCACATATCAAGAACATCCATGGCAAGATATTTTGATAAAAATCGAGGTAAGGCCTTAGCGGTTTCTGGTTATGGTTCCTCATTTGCGGAAATGATTTTTCCCTTCATCGCTGTTAGTTTAATTGGTTTGATTGGGTGGAGATTGACGTGGATAACAGGGGGACTAGCTTTAATATTATTTTTTGGATTATTAGCTTTTTATCTTTTAAGAAACCATCAAGAATACCATGATAGTTTTTTAAAAAATAATATTTCTGAAAGTAATATTACCTGGAAAAGAAGAGATGTTTTAAAAGATAAAAAGTTTTATCTCTATCTACCAATTACGTTGATGATGTCTTTTACAGTGACGGGATTTTTATTCCATCAAGTAGAAATTGCAGGCTATAAAAGTTGGACCTTAGAGATGATATCCTATGCATTTGTCTTTTATGCAATCTCCGCCATTATTGGAACCACTATAGCTGGTCTGGCGGTTGATAAATACAATGCAAGACAACTGGTTCCTTTTTTTAGCATTCCTATTATCTTGACGCTATTAACTCTATCGCAATTTAACGGTATATTAATTTTATTTGTTTACATGTCCATTTTAGGTCTAACACAAGGAATGGCAGAAAACATATCAAGTGCCCTTTGGGCAGAGCTTTACGGTGTGAATAATTTAGGAGCCATTAAGGCATTAATGCATTTTTTTATTGTTCTTGCCTCAGCGGCATCTCCTTTTTTATTTGGATTTATTTTAGATCAAGGAGATACAGTGGGTAGTTTGATACTCATTACCAATGCTTTATTTATCCTTTTTTCAATAATGAGTTATTTTGGAAAATATTTTAAATAACAAAACCTTTTTTAAATGCCTCGATAGCTATTAAAGCGCATCCTTTCGCATCAGAGAGCGCATCATGATGGCTAAGAGGAATTCGTAAGTTTTTACAAACTGTATTGAGTTTGTTATTTTCAAAATCCCAATACTTTCTGGCAAGAACAACTGTATCTTTGAATTCTTGTGAAGGGATATCAATGTTATAATGATAGCAGCAAGAGTGTAGAACAGATCTGTCAAAAGGTGCGTTATGGGCAAAAAAATAATCAACATTTAATAATTCCTCTTTTATTTGATTCCAAACCTTATCAAATGTCTTTTCTTTTTTCAGCATATCCCATGTTAAGCCATGAATTTCAGTAAAATGTACTTCGGGTTTTGGAGGTTTAATTAAATACGATTTTTTTTTAATAATTTTTATTTGATTAAAAATTACATATCCAATAGCACATGCAGAGTTTCTTTCACTTGAGGCCGTTTCAAAATCTATTGCAGCAAATAACTGCATTAAAACATTCCGTTGATGACCTCAGAATATTTCTTTTCAACTTCGTGTCTTCTAACTTTCATTGTAGGAGTCATTAAATTATTCTCAATTGTAAATGGTTCATCAATAATATGATAACGTTTAATTTTCTCAGGCTGTGATAAATCAGTATTCATCTTTTCTATGTAGAGATCTATTTGTTCTTTTGTGGCTTTGCTATCAGCGCTAAGAATAATTATGGCAGCAATATAATTTTTTTGTTCACCAAAAACACAGGCTTGTTCGATATCCGAGGATAAAGTTAATAAATTTTCTAGTTTTGAAGGTGCAATGTTATCTCCCCCTAGAGAAACAATGATATCTTTTTTTCGGTCTGTAATTTTTAAATACCCCTCTTCATCAAACTCCCCAATATCTCCTGTGTGTAACCATCCATCGATAATTGTTTTATTGGTTGCTTCTTGATTATTCCAATATCCAAGCATGAGATTTTCCCCTTTAACGAGAATTTCCCCGTCTTCGGCTAACTTAACTTCAACACCAGGGAAAATAGGACCCACCGTTTCAACTTTTACTTTGTGTAAAGGATTACAACTAACAACTGGAGAGGTTTCCGTTAAACCATAACCTTGAAGAGTTTTTAATCCTAAGGCATTGAGCGCCTCACCCACTCTACTATCTAATGGACCCCCTCCCGAAACAAAAGCTTTTAACCTCCCGCCAAAGTTATTTAAAACTTTTTTTCGAACGAGTTTGTCCATTAAGAAATCAAATATCTTTTCAGTAATGGATAATTTTTGTTGATGAAGTTTTTTAGTACCTAGTAAAATCGCTTGGTTAAATAAATTCTGTTTAAATTGGGATTGGGTTTTTAAATTTATCTGCATTTTTGCGAATAAATTATTATAAAAACGAGGAACGGCAGTCATAATATGAGGTTTGGCAATCTTAATTGTAGGAAGAAGAGTCTCAATACTTTTGTTATAAAATACTTTTGCTTCCATCATTAAGGTTACAAATTGAACAACATGTTCATATGAATGGGACAAAGGCAACCAAGTTAAAAAAGTTAAATCTGGACCTTTGAGCGTTTGCAATAATTCATAAGCCCCCTCACAATTACTTAAAATTCCTCCATGACTTAGAACTACACCTTTAGGAAGACCTTGAGTGCCTGACGTATAAATAATACTAGCGGGGTCTTTTCTTTGAATAGAAAGGTATTTGTCTGGCTTAATAGAAGTGTCTTCAATTAAATCATCATAAAAGCTTAAATTAGGAATATTTGAATTATCAAATCGATCAAAACAAATGATAAACTGTAACTCGAAGTTAATTTTCTTGGACGCAATCAAAACAGTGTCGAGAAGATTTTTATTAGAAACAATTAAACCCTTAGGTTTGGAGTCATTGAGAATATGTTCAAAATCTCTTGATGTATAAGTAATATAATTTGGAACTGCAATTAACTGATTGGACATAATCGCTATATCTGCTGTCATCCATTCAGGTCTATTTTCAGATACTAGTAAAACTCTTTCTTCCTTATGTAAATTTTGAGAATTTATAAACTGATATATTTTATTTACTGATCTGAGGGTATCTGACCAAGTCCAACTTTCAATTTCATTGGTAGTATTATTAATTTTTAATAAATGCTGATTTTTGAAATTCTCTTGCGCTTTAGAAAAAAATAATTCTGGAAGATTTTGATATTTATCCATCTACAGAAATTAATTTATAGAAATTATCCATCATATTCATTAATTCATCATCATAAGTGACTAAATGTTCATTCTCATCAATGAAATAATTCATCTTAGGTTCATTGGCTAATTCGTACATCTTCTCACCCATCCAAAAAGGAACTATCGTGTCTCCTTTTGCATGCAAGATTAATAAAGGGGTAATTATATTTTTGATTTTATCTTTGCTCATATATCGATCTTTCAGCATCCAAGAAACAGGTAAATATGGATAATGAAATTTAGCTGCATCGACCATTGAGGTGAAGGGTGCTTCTAATATCAACCCTTTAAAAGGTTCATTTTGGGCTATTTCAATTGAGACTGCTGTTCCAAGAGACTCTCCATAAATAATTATGTCTTCTTTCTTATATCCTTTGTTTTGAAGCCATTTAACAGCACTTATTGCGTCATCGTAAAGCCCTTTTTCCGTTGGGCTTCCTTCATTGCCGCTATAAGAACGCCAAGATATTAGAAGAATATTTTGATTATATTTAGATAATTTATTTAATTTATAAAATCTATTTTCGATGGGCCCGGCATTACCATGAAACATCAATAAAGTATTATTTGTTTTATCAGGATTTTGATAAAAAACTGATCGAAGTTTATTTCCATCGCCATTTTCAATAAAAACTTTATCGGTATTTATTACTAATTCCTCATCGCTATAATTATCAATATTGGGCAAATATAAAAGTGATCGTTGCTTAGAGTAAACATAAAAAACTACAATTAAATATATAACGACAATAATTCCAATTATTTTTAAAAATAAAGATAGGTTCATTTAATCTTATAAATAAATTGATCAAAAAAACCTTGTGCGGATTGAGGGAATTTCCTATGCATTTTAGGAAAGGATAAATTTGATTTTTTATCTTTATAAAAGATATGTCCTTTTACAGGAACTTTACGATCTAGAGAGCCAGAAGAAATAGCAATTTCTTCATTCGATGATCTCGATTGAAAGAATAATGAGCTTCCACAATTAGAGCAAAATCCTCTCTTAAAATTTTTACTAGAATGAAACCATTTTAAATTTTTTTTATGAATAAATTTTAAATTTTCTTTTTTTACTTTGGTGTAATTACTAAATTCTGCATTAGATTTCTGGCACATTGTACAATGACAAAGAACTGAGTATCGACATTCATTAGAAATTTCAAAAACTATATTTCTACAGAGACAAGAGCCTTTAATTTTTTTCATTTGTTCATTAATTTATGTTTAATCAAAGAAATTCCATTTTTTAATTTAAATTCATAGGATTTATTAAAAGAATTTAATTGCCAGCCTGAAAGCCTGCCTTTAATGATTTCTAAATTTTCATTTTTCCAGTTAATGGAAGTACTTTCTTCCTTCCAAATGGACTTTTCTTCCTCGGTTCTGCCACAACCATAACAAAATCCCGTTTCTGGGTCAGTTTTGCATACTGAGATACAAGGTGAGATCGGATTACTCATATAATGAAATTATAATGAAAATAAAGCGTTTGAAGAACAAGAAATACTAAAATGCTAATTGAAAAATAAATAAATTATTGTAGTTTGTTTCAACGTTCCGCAGTAGCTCAGCGGTAGAGCATTCGGCTGTTAACCGACAGGTCGTAGGTTCGAATCCTACCTGCGGAGCCAATTTTTTTTTATGTTTTCCAAACAGTTTATTTCTACTTTGTGTTTAGTCGGAGCCGCAATTATTTGGGGCACAGCTTTTGTAGCACAAACGACGGGAATGGAATACGTCGGTCCATTAACATTTACCAATATTCGTTTTATTATTGGAGGATTATTAGTTCTTCCTTTTGCTGTTAAAGAATTTCCAAAACTACAAAAAATTACAGAAAAAAAAAAGCTAATATTGATAATTTTAGCAACCGGTTTGTGTTTAGTGCTTGGCTCTTATCTACAACAGTATGCACTTCAATATACCAAAATAGGTAATGCTGCTTTTTTAACCATTCTTTATGTTCCTTTTGTTCCTATTATTTCTCGTTTTATTTTAAAAAAGAAAATTCATTGGAGTATCTGGATATCTGTTAGTATTTGTTTAGTAGGGTCGTACTACTTAACAATTGAAAATTCGTTTGAGGCACAATTTGCAGATTTTTTAGTTGTTATTTGTGCTTTATTTTTTGCGCTTCACTGTATTTTAATCGATGAATATTTTGAAATTGTTGATGCACCCTTTAGTTTAGCTTCAGCTCAATTTTTACTATGTTTTATTTACACTCTTCCTTTTATGTTTATTTTTGAAAATCCTTCTTTTAGTGGAATTTATAAAGGATCTTTTGAATTATTGTATGTTGGAATAATGTCTGTAGGTATTGCTTTCACTCTACAAATTATGGGGCAAAGGTATGTTAAACCCTCAACGGCTGCAATCACCTTTTCTTTGGAGGGCGTATTTGGAGCACTTGCTGCTTGGATAATTTTATCTCAATTTTTAACTATTGCTCAAATTTTTGGATGTTTAATGATTTTGATTGGTGTTCTTGCTGCTCAATTAATTCCACTCTTTAATAAAGATGCTGCGTCAAGTCGTTATTATTCTAATTAAAAAAAACCTACATTTTCAAATTAAAATACTTTAAGATTTATTCCATGAGCGAGGACAGTAAATTTTTTTTAAAAGACAGTGATGTGCCGAAACAATGGTACAACCTGGTAGCGGATTTAAAGGAGCCAATGAGTCCTCCTTTACATCCTGGAACAAAACAACCGATCGGACCCGATGATTTAGCTCCCCTTTTTCCTATGGAGCTAATCATGCAAGAAGTCTCTCAAGATCGATATATCGATATTCCTAAACCGGTTCAAGAGGCCTACAGTCGTTGGAGATGTACACCATTAGTCAGAGCCAGAGCTTTAGAAAAAGCATTGGATACTCCTGCAAGAATTTATTACAAATATGAAGGAGCAAGCCCATCAGGTAGTCACAAACCTAATACAGCATTAGCTCAAGCTTTTTACAACAAAGAAGCTGGTATCAAAAAAATTGCCACTGAAACGGGTGCTGGTCAATGGGGAACCGCATTATCTTATGCTGGTGCAGTCTTTGGTATCGAAATACAAGTTTTTATGGTGAAGGTTAGTTTTAATCAAAAGCCTTATAGAAAAGCAATAATAGAGAGTTACGGCGGTAGTGTAGTTGCTAGCCCTTCTGAATTAACTAATTCAGGAAAAGCGATACTTGCAAAAGATCCTAACAACTCGGGATCGTTAGGAATTGCTATTTCTGAAGCAGTTGAAGTTGCCGCTACTAATGACGATACTAAATATGCTCTTGGAAGCGTTTTGAATCATGTATTGATGCATCAATCAATTATTGGCCAAGAAGCATTGCTTCAAATGGAAATGGCTGATGATTACCCAGATATTGTGGTTGGTTGCACTGGTGGAGGAAGTAACTTCTCTGGTCTTTGTAATCCATTCTTAGGAAAGAAGTTTAGAGGAGAGCAAGATGTCCACGCCATAGCAGTAGAACCATCTTCATGTCCTTCTCTTACTAAAGGAACTTATTCCTACGACTTTGGTGACACAATGAAATCTACTCCCCTTATGAAAATGCATACACTAGGATCTGATTTCATGCCCTCACCAACTCATGTGGGTGGATTGAGATATCATGGTATGGCGCCTATGTTAAGTCACTTAGTCCATCATGGTCATGTTGAACCCCGTGCTTATGGTCAAAAAGAATGTTTAGAGGCTGGTATTCAATTCGCTCGAACCGAAGGAATCATGCCTGCACCCGAAGCTACTCATGCCATTAAAGGCGCAGTTGATGAAGCTTTAAAATGTAAAGCAGAAGGAAAGTCAAAATCTATTTTGTTTAATCTTTGTGGTCATGGTCACTTTGATATGCAAGCATATATGGATTACTTCTCTGGCAACTTAGCCGAGGACTCTTTTGACACTAAAGCTTTTGAAGAGTCTCTTTCAGCTATTCCTGCGGTTAATTAATTAACTATAGGTAGTTCATAGAAACTTGAGGTGTAAGCGGGACTTAAATTCTTTCTTCTTGTAAGATAAAATTTTTCATAGTTCTCTTTTGCTACGCAAATAGTCCCGCTACCATACCTACTATTCAATCGATCAAAAACCCGGTTTACCTTTATTTTTTTTAAAATATCTTTTTCCGATCTCTGAAAGAATAAATCCCGGTTATAGGTGCCCTCACTACTTAAATCAGATAGCAAAACTCCCGCCTTCTTATATTTTATTCCAGATTTATAAATATAACCTAAGGCCTTAACTGCCATTTTAACTATTTCAAATAAGTCATTAGTAGGCGAAATAAAACTATAGGTTTTATCTCCATAGTAAGGTTGATTTTTTTGATTAAATTTATTGGAGCGAATAAAAACTGTTATTTTTTTTGCCTGCAATTGATCTGATCTTATTTTTTCGGATGCGCGGGTTGCATAAGAAACAACCCTTTGTTCAAGTTCTTTGAAATTTTCTACATAGCTCTCAAATGATCTAGATACACGACATTGTTTTTTTGCTTCAGGACTCTCTACAATAGGAAAACACATCTCACCATGTAACTCTCGGTAAGTTCTCTCTCCCACTACCCCTAAATGTTGTCGTATCCAACGTGGATCAGAGGAGTATAAATCATAAGCTGTTTGTATTGAATTAGATTGAAGAAATTTTGAAATCCTATTCCCAATTCCCCAAATATCTCCTACCTCTAGTACTTTTAATGCTATTTCTATTTGTCGTCGGTCTAATAACTCTACTATTTGTGTTCCAAGTTCATCTTTTTTAGCTAAATGATTAGCTATCTTGGATAGGGTTTTATTCTCAGCTATACCTATGCTAACCGGGATTCCAATCCATTCTTTAACAGTTTTTTTAATTTGCCTAGCCCTTTCAAAAAAACTTCTCTCAGAGTGTTTGTTGAAGATCAAAAAAGCCTCATCTACTGAATAAACCTCCAATTCATCACAATAATTATTCAATACTCCCATTACTCTAGAGGAAATATTTGCATACAAAGTATAATTAGAAGAAAAAACTTTTACATTGTGCTGCTTTACTATTTTTTTAACTTCAAAAAAAGGAACACCCATCTTAATTCCAACTTTTTTTGCCAGAGAACTTCTCGCAATAACACAGCCATCATTATTTGAAAGAACCACTACAGGTTTATTTTTAAGATGAGGTTTAAAAATAGTCTCACATGATACATAAAATGAGTTACAATCTACTAAAGCTACAACGTTCATTTATTTAATGAATTGATGAATAACGCTAGTCACCACTCCCCATATTTCTAAATCAGCTAACTCAGGTATTTGAATATCTTTATAAGCTATATTTTCTGATTTTAGCACTACTAAGCCGTTCGTCTTAAACAATAAGCGTTTTACAGTCAGATTGCCCTCTAATATTGCAATGACAATATCTCTATTTTTAGCTTCAATACTACGATCAACCACTAAAATATCTCCATCATTAATACCTACATCTATCATGGAGTCACCACTCGTTTTCATCAAAAAGGTTGATAAATGGTTTTTAATCAACAATTCTGAAAGGCTTAGATTATTTTCTATGTAATCATCAGCTGGGGAAGGAAAGCCAGCCGAAATCCTTGATAATAGATAAGGAATAGGAGTTAAATTGCCCTCAATATCTCCATTATTTTTGTTCATATTTTGTTCTTTTATAAACCATAATAGCTTATAGAAAAAGAAAAATTAAAATGAATATAATATATTAGTTCTATGAGTCGTTATGAGAGTCTATTTTTTGATTAACAATAGCCAACTGTTCACAAAGTGACTTTGTGTGGGAAATAAAAACGTAAAGAACCAAATATAAAGATAAAAAGATCAAAATAAAATCAAGATTTATTAAATTAGCAGATTTTAAAAAAATCTTATTAATTAAAATAGACCCAATAACACTAGTAACGAAAGGTGCTAATCGAGAGAAGATAAGAAAATTACGAATTAATATATTTCTTTGGTTGTATAAATTAGTGTTATCTTCCATAATTAAATAATATTGAATAAATAAAATAAATATATTGAAAAATGGGAAAAATTGAAGCAATTAACATATCTAATATCAGTGAGGCAAATACATTTTATGTAAATCAAGCTTATTTAGAAAAAGGAAAAGGCATTGTTAACGATCGATATTATGAAAATTTTAAAGAAAAAAAAGAACAGGTTACACTAATAAGTTTAGAAGAAATAAATGCATTCAATAATCAGGTAAATCAAAACATAGAACCAAAAGATTTTAGAAGAAATATTATTGTATCTGGCATAGATCTAAATAAACTAATAGATAAGCAAATAAAAATTAATCAAGTAATTCTTAAAATTCATGAAATATGTCAACCTTGTAAATACCTTCAAGACAGACTCAAGCTACCAAGTTTAGTTAAATTGTTAGTTAATAAAAGTGGTGTAAGAGCTGAAATTATCAAATCTGGTAATTTATCAGTTGGAGATACAATTAAAAAAATATAGGAAAATAATTATTCCCAAGTATCAAAAATGTTTCTGGTTTTTCCAGGAGTCAAGATCGATAAAGGATTAAAAATAAAATCAGTTTTATCATCATTTTTTAAAACTTTGAAATCAGCTGCCAATAAACTTTCTTCAACATTTTTACCAAATAATTCTTTTAGAAAAGGTACTTTACTGAAATTTTTTTCAAAGAGATATAGCGGTCCATAAGTGCCATTAATTTTAGCAGTTTTTTGACTTGGGTTAGCTTCTCCTTTAAAGGAGAAGGCAACAGATCCTCCAAGCATAATTGCATGATCAATATTAAAAATATTACCTTTTTTTTGTATAGGCACTTCTAAGTAATTAAATTTATCTTGATTATTTTGCAATAATGAAAAGATATCGAGTAAACGGGAAGTGAATATTAAATTATAAAACTTTGCCTCTTTATTTATGTTAAAGTCCTTAACTTTAATTGTTAAATCATAGTCATCAAATTTTCTAAAAGTACCTTTACCTATTAAAATACCGCCTATCATATTTTTAGTAATTTTTTGAGCATAAAAAAATTGACCTGCGTTTCTTGATGAAAGGTAAAGTTGTTTATCGCCATCTAAATTAGGAATGATTGAAAATTCAAAGTCTTTTTTAGCATCAAAAAATGTAAGTGATTGAAAACCCTTATCATAGGTGAAGCTTAACTTATTTGAAAATAAAGAGTAATCCTCGGAAACTATTAATTCGCCTATCTCCCAATTAAAATTGATTTTTTTTTGCAATTTTTGATTTTTTTGAGGTCTCGGAAAATATTTTTTAAATTCATCAAAAGAAATAATATTTGTATTTAATATAATATTAATTTCTTCTTTGTTGAATTCAATTATTCCAAAGTTTTTTTGATTATTATTTAGAAATTCAAATTGTATTTCGCTAATTTTACTACCATCAAACTTTAGACCAATTAAAGAATTATCAGATTTATATTCAT
>VTPN01000069.1 GCA_008638215.1 Pelagibacteraceae bacterium | reverse complement strand
AAAATAATTTTTTTATTTTTTTTGTTTAAAAGAGCTGACTGGTCATAGGACGTATATAGTCCTATAGACTTTGCTGCTAAAAAAGCCGCTCCCTGAGAAGAACCATAATGACCTTCGACTATTTCAATATTTTTTTGAATTGTGTTAGCCATTATTTGCATCCATATATTACTTTTAGAGCCACCATCAGAAACAAATACTCTCAAAACTTTAATTTTATTTTGGTTTAAAACATCTAAGTGATGTTTAAAAGCAAAACAAACTGACTCCAAAAAGGCTATCCAGAGATCTTCAATTGAATGGTTTAGGGTTAAACCGACAATAGTACCTTTGGCTTTAGTATCATGAATAGGGGTCTTTTCGCCCAAAAAATATGGCAATATGGTACAGGTAGTTTTATAGTTAGCTCTCTTTAAGACTAAAGCATCCAATTTTTGATGGTTGATTTCTTTTAATCCTCGATCGCCAATAAGTTTTACAAACCAATTAAGCAAAGATCCTGATGTAGCCATACAACCATTAGGCATATATAAACCCGGGATTATATGAAAATCATTAAATAACCTAGTATCTTTAAATGGTTTGTTTGAGGAGACCATAATATCTCCAGCGCCTCCAAATTTTAAAAGCACGTCACCAGATTTTTTTACCCCTGCTATAAAGGCTGAAACTATATGGTCAGCACAGCCTGCAATTATTGGAATATTTTCAGGTAGGTTAGTTAACTTAGCTATAGATTTTTTAAGGTTTCCAATTATTTTTTCTGACGATGAAATATTAGGCATCCAGGAACTTTTTATTTTTCCTAGTTTTAATAAATTAGGTGTAAAAGTTTTTGATTTGAAATCCATTAAACCAGACTCTAGAGCCCAATTATGTTCAATATTAAAGTTCCCTGTTAATTTAAAATTTATAAAGTCATAGGAGCCCATAATTTTATTTATTTTTTTATAATTATTTGGTTCGTTATTTTTCAGCCATAGAACCTTCGGCGCTATTAATTGTTGATTAACTCCACATTTTGTTTTTTTAGTAAAATTTAGTTTTTGACTTTTTTTTTTAAAAATTGATTTTAATTCTTTGTCTGTTCTTGAGTCACTTTGCTGAATACTTCGTCTAATTACTTTATTATTTTTGTCTAAAATAACTAATGCTGGCAACATGCCAGTTACTCCAATCGAATTAATTTGAATATTTTTATTTTGAGAAAATTTTCCTATTTCTTGGAGAATTGAAATAGTATTTTTCCACCACTCTTCTGGCTCTTCTTCCGCCCAGCCTGATTTTTGAGAATATAGCTCTACAGACCGAGAGCACTGAAATATTACTTTATTGGATTTGGTGTTTAGTAAAACACCAATAGTAGAAGTTGTTCCGATATCTATTCCGATGGTACAATTCATGAACCCCTAATTTCATTTACTTTATTCATAAATTCTTTCACTCTTTTGCCATCAACCTGGTTCCAAGTAACACCATCATATTTTAGTGAAGTTCCCACTACACAACCATCTGCTACTTTCAAAATAGAGTCTAGAGTACTTAATTTAACACCTGTATTTGCAAAAAGCGGAACGGAACCTTGTAGTCCTTGCTTAGCTTCTTCAAGATTACTGATATCAACGTCTTGACCTGTAATTGGCCCTGAAACACATATCGCGTCAGCAGTGGAAGAGAAAACTGCACTTTTAGCTTTTTGAGCAATGCTTCTTTCTCCAATTGGGGCAGCAAATTCAGCATTAATATTGAATAAAAGTTTAAGTTTTTGATTTCCCAAATCCGACCTTAATTTTAGTGCTTCAGCTGCTTTGGGTTCCCACAATCCCATATCTGAGTCATAGACGCCTGTAAAAACCTCTCTTGCAAAATCTGCATCGGCGGCACAAGCTAACGATACGGTGGCGACAGGATCCCATAAATAATTTACACCAAATGGTATTTTGATCTCTTTTTTAAGCTGACCTATAACAAAAGACATCGCCGATAAAGTTTCTGAGGAAGCTTTGAGTAAATAAGGTCTATCTCCTTCATTGCCAAACATAAATGAGTCTATTCCATTTTCTTGAAGTGCAGTCATATCTTGATATGCAACGTCAAGAATGTGATTCATGCCTTTATTTCTATCATAATGCGCAGTTCCTGGGAGAGGTGGTAAATGAACCATTCCAATGATTAACTTAGAATTTTTCATTATTTTTTCAAATGATCTCATGTAATTATCCTTTCTGTAATCATATCAAAAAATAACAAATCTTTGATATGAAAATATAATTTAATTTTTTCTCCAATCATAAAAGATTTGTCTTTAGTTGTTCTAAAATAAATGACTTGTTTATCAAACTCTAATTGAGCAGAAATTAATAACTCATGACCATGGTTTTCTATTTGTATGATTTTGACTTCAAAATTATAAGACTGATCATGGTTATTTAATTTTAAATTTTCGGGTCTAATTGAAAAATAAATCTCTGATAAATTATTTAGATTTTGATTATTGATAAATATATTAAGAGACTCAATCCATAGACTATCATCTTTTTTTATAATTTTTGATTTTAAAATATTATTAACAGGATTAGCTAGAAATTTTGCAACAAAGATTGAATTAGGTTTGTCATAGACTTCTTGAGGCTTTCCTATTTGAAGAACCTCTCCATGATTCATAATACAAATTCTTGAGGCCATTGTCATGGCTTCAACTTGATCATGAGTTACGTAAATAAATGTTTTGGATAAATCTTTTTGTAAAAGAGTTAACTCCTGTCTCATTTCTACTCTAAGTTGAGCATCTAAGTTAGACAAAGGTTCATCTAATAAAAATGCATTAGGTTCTCTGACAAGCGATCTTCCTAGAGCTACTCTCTGTCGTTGACCTCCTGAAAGTTGACTTGGTTTTCTGTCAAGTAATTCATTTATTTTAAGTAAATTTGAAACCCATTCTATTTTTTGATTAATTTTGCTTTTTTCTACTTTTTTTAATTTGAGCGAATAAGAAAGATTTTTTCTCACATCCATATGAGGATAAAGAGCATAATTTTGAAATACAAAAGCCAT
>VTPN01000068.1 GCA_008638215.1 Pelagibacteraceae bacterium | reverse complement strand
TAGTGCATGTTTAAAAAAAGCTTATTACTGGGGTTTTTGTTTTTAATCATCACAGGATGTTCCAATATGAAACTAAAAGATTTTGCAGAAAAAAAACCTGAATTTAAATTAGAAGAGTACTTTTTAGGGAAAACTTCAGCTTCAGGTTTATTTATCGATCGCTTTGGAAAAGTAAAACGTCAATTCACGGTGGATATGGAAGGGATTCAAGAGGGAGATGTATTTATCCTCAACGAGACTTTTTTATATGATAATGGGGAAGAGGAATTTCGCCGATGGGAGATTACTAAAACAGGTGAGAAAACCTATGAAGGCCAATCCTCGGATATTATTGGTGTCGCTCAAGGAGAGCGTTCAGGTAATGCTATTAATTGGCATTACACTTTAAAGTTAAAGTATGGCGATGGAATTCTGAACGTCCAGTTCGATGACTGGTTGATTATGCAAGATGAAAAAAATGTCTTTAACAAAGCGACCATGAAAAAGTTTGGTATTCGCTTAGGAGACGTATATTTATTTTTTAGGAAACCGTAGTTGCGCTAGTTGCTGCAGCTTGAGCAGCTTTTTCTTTTTCTTTGGCTTTTTGTTCTTTGTCGGCTTTTCTTTGACCTTTTTCCACTAACTGTTCTAATTCTTCATAAGTGCAAAGACCTAAATCCATGGGATTGCGAAACTCTGTGATGGGTTGAGATTGATTGCCCGCACGAATATTCGCCACGGTAGGTTTGGTAGAACTTGTTAGTTTGGCGATCTGAGTATCCGTCATTATTTTTCCATATTCACGAATTAACCAAGCAATGGCTTTGGGTCGTTCTTGGCGAACCGATAAAGGAAGGTATTTTTTTGCTTTGATGTTGGTTTGAATAGTTTCTGACTTTTTATTTTGTAATTGCAACGCAGCTGAAGAGTCATTCTCACAACGTTTAATTTCATCCATCGTCAGTTGACCGCTTGCAATCGGATTAAGTCCTTGCATTTTATAAGCTTCTTCTCCATCGGCAATACTTTGAACTTCTAATTCGTGAAGTTGACAGAATTGAGAGATTTGAGCAAAACTTAGCGCTGTGTTATCTACGAGCCATACAGCAGTAGCAAGAGGCATTAAAGGTTTATTTTCAGACATCAGTAATTATGGTTAAATCTTAAAAGATTTATATTTATTTTTAAAACGAGCCACACGACCTCCCGAGTCTACCATTTTACCAGAACCTTGGTTCCAGGCAGGGTGAGAGAGAGGGTCGATTTCTAATTTCATTGTATCACCAGCTTTACCCCAAGTGGAGCGGGTGGTATAAGTGGATCCATCGGTACGTTCCACGGTTATTTCGTGATAATCAGGGTGTATCTTTTCTTTCATGGTGTGATGAAAATAGAGATCAACGCTTGAAAAATCAAGTAATATTTTTCAAATTTTGTTGGAATTCTTGGCTAATGGCGGCACTGGAGGCTAGGAGAGTTTCATCTTCCAGCGGATTGAAGTCTTTGCCTTGCAAGTTTTGACAAACTCCCCCCGCTTCTTTCACTAAAATCATACCCGCGATGATATCCCATAAATTTAATCGCGATGCCCAAAAACCATCAAATTTTCCTGAGGCAACGTTAGCTAAATCAAGGGCCGCTGAACCCATGATCCGCACACTGGTTTGATGCAGTAAATGCGAAGCTTGCGCTATTCCTCGACTTAAGATATCGGGGTGTTTAATTTGAACGCCGGTGGCAAACATACTTCCCTCCAGATGATTTCGCTGAGAGACTCGTAGACGAGAGTTATTAATCCAAGCCCCTTCGCCCTTATGCGCCCAAAAAAATTCATTGAGGATCGGATTATAAGTAGCACCGGCAATAATTTCTTTCTTATGCATTAATCCAATAGAAACAGCAAAATAACCATTACCATGAATAAAATTTTTCGTTCCATCTAAAGGGTCAAATACAAATACGGGTTGATCCCCTTGAAGTTTTTCTGCGTCTTGGTCAGAATAACTTTCCTCATCAATTTGAAGAAAATCGGGTCGATCTTTTTCAAGATGATAGCTGATGGTTTGGGAAGCTTTTAAATCAGCAGAGGAAACAAAATCATTTTTATCTTTTTTGGAAATTTGAAGTTTTTCTATTTCTCCAAAATCGCGCACCAATCCTTTAGCTGCACTTCGGCATGCTTTTTCCATAACAACAATGACGGGAGGGATGATGGCCATGTAAGACTTACTTAGATTTTTCTAAGTAAGTTAATTCTTTCGTGTTAATTTTAATTTTATCGCCAGTTTCAATATGAGGAGGTACAGTGACTCGAACCCCATTCGTTAAAAGAGCAGGCTTATAAGAGGAGGAGGCCGTTTGTCCTTTGACGACCGCTTCCGTTTCGGCAATTTCCACTACCAATTGTTCAGGGGGGTTAACGGTCATGGGTTTTTCATCATAAAACTCAATTGAAACTTCCATGCCATCTTGTAAAAATTTTGCTGTTTCTTCATTAACTTGATCGGTGTTTAAAACGATTTGTTCATAGGTTTGATTATTCATAAATGTGAAATCATCGCCGCTACGAAAAAGAAACTGGTGATCAATTTCTTCCGCTCTGATCTTTTCAATGGACTCGGCACTACGAAAACGCTCATTCAACTTGGATTGAGTAGTGATATTTTTCATCTCTGCTTGAATGTAGGCGCCACCTTTACCAGGTTGTGTATGCGAAAGCTTTGTGACGCGCCATAAGGCATTATTATGTTGAATAATATTGCCTATTTTTAAATCGATTGCGTTAATTTTCATTTGGATTTGTAGATCTGGATCATTTGATCAAGAAGGACTAGTGAATCTTCTCTGGTGCGTTGAAAGCAATTACGACCGATAATCGAACCATTACCTCCACCAAAATGTATAGCTTTAATTTCTTCCATAAGAGCACTATCATCTTTTGCGTCTCCACCAGAAAAAACAACGAGGCGTTTTCCTTCAAAAGCAACTTTTTTAATATGCGTTACTCTTTCTTGCAGAGTGCTCATCGCAATTTTATTATTTTCAAAAGCAGCTTTAGTTGGATCTTCTTCTAAAAAATCA
>VTPN01000067.1 GCA_008638215.1 Pelagibacteraceae bacterium | reverse complement strand
ATCAGGAAATAAAACGAACGGTTTCGCTCTATCGGCACTCAATTGACCGACACACCATGTCTTATTTGGCTCAACACACATTACCATGTAGGTTCCAGGGATTGGTCCATAATGCCTATTATTAAGTGCAAAAAGACACTCCGCCATATCATTTAGTTTATCTACATCGAGATTTTCTAGAGCTTTTTTTTCTAGCTCATTTAAAGGGGTATCAAGAGCTCCTAAGGTTTCCTTTCCCCATGGTATCTCTTGCATATTTTCTTTTTTCATTATGGTAATGGACCGTCTTTTAAGAAACCTTTAATGACATTTTCCATTATCTTGGATACATTGTTGTCGTATTTGTTATGGGAGAGGCTTCCGCACCAGGCTAAAGATCCTGGAGCAAACATGGCTCCATTATTGGGAGTCTTATAGTAGATCATATCAGCCCTGACCATTGGGTTTTCATGTCCGCCTCCGTAATAACCTCTGACAGCAAAATGTATTTCTTCATTTACCTGAAGCATCATGTTGGAGTGGTCTTGAGATCTTGCAAGGTAATAGGCATTATGCGGAGTACCAAACTCTAGATCATATCTGTCTAGTTCTAAACCAGCCGCACCTCCCCCTACGAGTCCAAAGTCGCCTATAACTTCATCCCTACCTATGCCATCAAATATCCACGAACACTCAGGTTTAAAGCTATCCTCTTCTCTTTTGTAGTAGGACGAGACGTCAAATCCATAAGAAGTGAATGTCAAACCACAAACTTTTGAGGGTATTCGACCTCTAGCCCTCCACATTCCACCATATTTACCGTCAAAAGCATTATTGTACTCTCCAGGGTTAGAAGTCCAAGCTCTTGTTCCAGCTTCGCCTTTTCTTACCTCTGTAATATTAGAATTATCAGGATGGTATTCACTAATCCAATAAAAACCATCTGAACCAAGATAAAGAACTCTTCCTCCTTGCATTTGATAAGACTCAAATGCATCCATATATTTTTCTGATGTATATTCTGGATGGCTACCTGTTAGAACAATTTTATAGCGATTTAATAAATTAATTCCCTCATGTTGAAGATCTTCATCTGTAAGCACGTCGAATTCAAAACCTTTTTCCTCAAGCCAATCTGTTAAATGTAAATCTGCATTAAGTTGCCATAAAGAAGGTGATAGCCAATGTCTATATTTTGGTCTCATGTTAAGTATTGGTCTCAATCGCGACGAGATAGATACACCATGACCATCGGAATGAAGTGAATAAGTAGAAAGCCCATATTCTCTATGTTCATTAAGATAGAGATCAGAAGGATTTAACACTGGCACTTTTCCAGCTAATAATTGCGCAACAACAGAGTTAGTCCCCAAATTATCATTAGAATAGGCCATGTAACTGTTTGTAGGCATCAAAAATAAAATTTTTGAGGTTGCCTTTCCTTTGGGAGGCTTAACACAGAAAGGAATATAGTCTTCAAACTCAGATTCCTCTCTACCATCTACTCTAAGTCGAGCAGCATAAATGCCACTTTTTAAACCTTCAGGAATTTTAAATGAAAAATCTGTGTCCCATCTAGCATCGTCAATATCATCATCATGGAAATGGATTGCTCCATATTCTTCAGGTTTATGATGATATACAATCTCATCAGCTGTCCAGTTATATCCGGTCATACCTCTATTGGGCATGTTGATTATAAAACCATTATGATTATTAGGTGAGGTATCGATAATTTTTGTTGAGGAAATATTTTTACCGATATTGGCATGAAAGTCCCATGCACCAATTACAGTAGACCTAACTGTAGTATTACACTCATCATAACTTGAAGCGAGTGTTTCAATATTTTCTTTTGATAAAGCGATATTAGACAATCTAGGTCTATCAATTTTTCCATTAAAACAGCATTGTTGCTGAGGGAGCTCAATTGGATGAGGTACCTCTTTATAATGCCCTCCAGAAATTTTTCTTCCAGATCTATTATTCAACGAACTAGACGCTATCAATAACGGGGCATCGTTGGAGGCAGGAAGGACAGAACTGAAACTTTCAATAGAAGCGGATGTTTCTTCTAGGGGGTTGAGGATTGCCATTCCCAATCCACCATTTGTGGAGGTCACTCTAGGTTCTTGATATAAATGTACTTTTTTAGTCTCAGCATCAAAAGTAGCTACTGCTAAATACCAAACTTTTCTGAGAAGTTTTTTTTCTGATGAAATCTTTGCAACTTGAGATCCATCACCAATTTCCAAAGAAAGAAATCCATTTTCATCGATAAAAAGACCATATCCTGTTTTTTCTTTTTCATTAAATTTGGTAACAATCCCCTGTCTTCCTTTATCAGGGGTGGTAGGAAAAATAAAAGCCTGAATTGTAAAACTTTTAATATTGAGATTTTCATGTTGAGGAACAACTATATATGAGCCACCATGAATTTTCTGATTTTTGCCTTTATAATTTCCGTTACATAAAGCATCAATCTCTTCTTCTTTGTAACCTGGGCCCTCGGGGTTCGTATCTCCATGTATTAAGCGAACAATCTGAGTTTCATAATTATCATTATATTCTGCATTAACATAAAATTTAATTTCTTCACCTGGATGAGCCGAATATTTATCACTATACCCTGTAATTTTAAGCATCTTTAATCTCCACTATATTCATTAAGTAATCTTTTTATTCTTTTAAGAAAAATTGCATGCTCGCATGCTTCCTCAGAGGAGTAAGAGTCCTCTAAAATATGAACAGGTTCGCCTCTAACTCCAGTTGTGATTCCAATTCTATAATCCTCATGTAATTTTAAACAAACTGAAACAAACCCCCCCTCTTTACTAGCCCTTCTAAGTTTATCTAAAACTGTTTGTAAATCTTGACTATGCTGAATAACACCATGATTTCTATTAGCGGCTTTACCAACTGGGTTTGCTCGATGCTCATCAATTAATTCTTGTAACTTGTGAGGGTCACGAAGCATAGGAAGAATATATTTTTTAGTTATAAAATCATCGGTGTGTTTATGACCCTTATTCAACTGAACATTTGATGGGTATTTATAGCTATAATCTGACATCTTTAACCTAAACTTCCTCCTCGTTTAAATTT
>VTPN01000066.1 GCA_008638215.1 Pelagibacteraceae bacterium | reverse complement strand
AGTTTTTTGATTGAGGATAAATTTAAATTTTTTTCATCTAAAAAGGACGAAGAGATGATATTTAAAGCGATGTTCCCCTCATATCTTTTATATAATGCAAAACTCAATTCAAAAGCCGCAACGCCGCCACCAACGATACTAACTTTTTTATGCGAAGAATGTTCAATGACATTATCAATATGATCTAACTTAGATACAAGAGAGCTGATTGGTTTTACAGGTATAACATTGGAGTTATTTTCTAATTCAAAGATCTTGCTATTAGAAATAGAACCTGAATTGATGGATAGGACATCAAAGGAAATAGGAGGATTATCTTTTAAAAACACGATTTGATTTTTGTTATCTAAACTCACTACTTGATCTTTGATGAAAGTTGCCCCCGCATTAAAGCACAGTCTCTGTAAATCAATTGATATATCTTCACGGGAGTAAATTTTTTTAATAAAGCCAGGAGTCATTCCTGAATAGATGGCATCATAATATTCGCTAATTAAAATTACATGAAGGCCTTTGAATTCGTTCATACAAAGTTTTCTTAAAACTTGAACATTGGCATGGCCACCCCCTATCAGAACAAGTTGTTGATTAAAAAATGTTTTTTGCAAACTTAATTGAATGATCCATTAACTGGATCGATGTAATTGACCATCAATACTTGAGATTTTTGTTTGGAAATATTTTTAATGGAATGTTCTTTATTAGATTGAAAACGAAAAGTATCTCCTTTTGATAATTTTTCTTTGGATGTACCACAGATCACTTCAATTTGACCATCAATTACAGTTAAATTCTCAAACGTCTTGGGCCCATGAGACTTAGAGTCTAGAACTCCTTTGGGTTTCATTTCTAAAAGATACCATTGAAGCCAGTTCACCGTTTCTCCTGCTCCTAAAATGTTAAGTTCACATAAACCATCTTTCGAAGTGATAGAGGGTGTTTCTTTCGAGCTTTCAATAGAATTTACCTCTCCTGCTTCAATTTTTAAAAAAAAGTCAGAGAGTTTTTCACCCAACGCATCTGATATTCTTGAAATGGTCGTAACGGTTGGGTTTGACAAGTCTCTTTCAATTTGAGAGAGGATAGATTTAGATACCCCAGACTTGGCCGATAAATCGTCCAATGTCATATTTTTTCTTTTTCTCAGAGAAGAAAGCCTATTTCCTAGCTGCAATACCTGTTTATCAGTCATTATTTATTGGGAATAATCAATTATTATGAGCAAAAGTGCAATATTTATTCTTAATTTTAGCATTGGGCACTTGAAACATACAAAGAGATAACTATGTATATTACAGTTTGGCACTCATGGTTTAAGAGTGCTAATTGATAAACAATATAGAGGTATAAAAGAAAATGAATTTAAAACCCTTACACGATCGAGTCTTAGTTGAAAGAGTTAACTCCGAAGACAAGACTAAAGGCGGTATCATCATTCCAGATACAGCTCAAGAAAAACCAATGGAAGGTAAAGTCCTTGCCGTCGGTGGTGGTGCTAGAAATGAAAACGGCCAAATCGTTGCTTTAGATGTCAAAAAAGGCGATAGAATTTTATTTGGTAAATGGTCTGGTACTGAAGTTAAGATTGATGGTAAAGAACTTCTGATTATGAAGGAGTCTGACATCATGGGTATTATTGAAAAGTAATTGAAAGGAAAACATTAAATGTCAGCAAAATTAATTTCATTTGGCACAGACGCTAGAGCAAAAATGCTCAAAGGGATTAACATCCTAGCCGATGCTGTCAAAGTAACATTGGGTCCCAAAGGAAGAAATGTCGTCATCGATAAATCATTTGGATCTCCAAGAACAACTAAAGACGGTGTGACCGTCGCAAAAGAAATCGAGCTCTCCGATAAATTTGAAAATATGGGCGCTCAAATGATCAAAGAAGTTGCAAGCAAAACGAATGATCTCGCTGGAGACGGTACGACAACTTCAACTGTACTCTGCCAAGCACTTGCAACAGAAGGTATGAAAGCTGTTGCGGCCGGTTTAAATCCGATGGATTTAAAAAGAGGTATGGAAACAGCAGCCGATGCGATCGTTAAAGAACTTCAAAAAAACTCAAAACCAGTTAAATCTGATAAAGAAGTCCAACAAGTAGGAACGATTGCTTCCAACGGTGATACTGAAGTAGGTAAGATGATCTCTGAAGCGATGCAAAAAGTTGGTAAAGAGGGCGTAATTACGGTGGAAGAAGCAAAAAGCCTAGATACTGAATTAGACGTCGTTGAAGGTATGATGTTTGATCGTGGTTATCTAAGCCCTTATTTTGTAACCAATGCAGAAAAAATGAAAGTAGAAATGGAAGATTGTTTAATTCTTCTTCATGAGAAGAAGCTATCAAGCTTACAACCAATGCTTCCTCTGTTAGAGTCTGTTGTTCAGTCCAGTAAGCCTTTATTAATTATCTCAGAAGACGTTGAAGGAGAAGCTCTTGCTACTCTAGTTGTCAACAAACTT
The DNA here is from genome assembly GCA_008638215.1 of Pelagibacteraceae bacterium. Classification (GTDB taxonomy): domain Bacteria; phylum Pseudomonadota; class Alphaproteobacteria; order HIMB59; family HIMB59; genus HIMB59. The sequence goes on along the minus strand of VTPN01000066.1, from coordinate 648 downwards.
CGTGGTGGTTTAAAAATTGCAGCTGTGAAAGCCCCTGGTTTTGGTGATCGAAGAAAAGCTATGTTAGAAGATATTGCTATTTTATCTGGCGGTCAGGTCATAAGCGAAGATTTAGGTATTAAACTTGAGTCTGTTACTATGGATATGCTTGGAAAAGCTAAAAGAATAGTTGTCGACAAAGAAAACACAACAATCGTCGGTGGTAACGGTAAGAAAAAAGATATCGAAGCACGCTGTGATCAAATCCGAAAGCAAATCGAAGAGACAACCTCTGATTATGATAGAGAAAAACTCCAAGAAAGACTTGCAAAGCTTGCGGGTGGTGTCGCTGTTATCAAAGTCGGTGGTGCTTCTGAAGTGGAAGTAAAAGAGAAAAAAGACCGCGTCGAAGATGCAATGCATGCAACTAGAGCTGCAGTTGAAGAAGGTATCTTGCCAGGAGGTGGAACCGCTCTTTTATATGCAACCAATGTTCTAAAAAACTTAAAAGTGGAAAACGATGATCAACGCTATGGTGTGGATATTGTCAGAAAAGCTCTTTCCGCTCCTCTAAAACAAATCGCCCAAAATGCGGGTCATGATGGTGCGGTGATTGCGGGTAAAATCTTAGAGAGCAAAGACAACTCTTATGGTTTTGATGCCCAATCA
>VTPN01000065.1 GCA_008638215.1 Pelagibacteraceae bacterium | reverse complement strand
ACTGCTTATTACCTTCAAAAAGCTGGATGCCAAGTATTTTTAATTGATAAACAAGATCCGGGTACTGGTACGTCGCGAGGACATGCGAGCATGATCGCTAATTACGGCGTTCCGGGTATCAATCAACCTCAAGTTTGGGGCCAATTACCAAGATATCTTTTCTCTAATTCCTCACCCATGGCTATTCAGTGGAGCAAAATAGCAAAACTCACTCCCTGGTTAATTCAATTTTTAAAAAACTGTAATACGACCTCGATGAAGAAAACAGCCCTTCACACTTCCTCTCTTCTCAAAAGTGCACTCCCCCATTATCAAGAACTGTTACAAGAAATAGGGGCTCAAAACTTACTAGCTCATTGCGGAGTTTTGTATGTCTGGATTAATCCTCGTCAACAACCTAATTCTTTACAAATTAATATCCGATCGGAGGCAGGCATAGAGCAAATTAAATTATCGGGTGAAGAAATTAGAGAGATGGAGCCCAATTTATCCAGTCAAATTCAAGGGGGATGGTATTTTCCACAAGCTCATCACACTCTTGATCCCGATCTTATCTTAAAAAAATTATATCAAAGTTTTCTGAGTCGAAGCGGTCATTATCAAAAAGAAGAAGTCCTGTCTATTCATCCCGGAGAAGCCACAACCCAAGTTAATAATAGCGAATATGATCAAGTAGTAGTATGTGCAGGAGCATTTTCTAAATCTCTGATAAAACAGGTCGAAGGTCAGTCTATCCCCTTGGAAACAGAGAGAGGCTATCACATTGAGTTTATTGAAAAACAAAGACTTTTAACTCGTCCCACCAGCTTGGTGGAGTCGGGAATGTATCTAACCCCCTTGCACAATCGACTTCGAGCTGTTGGGACAGTGGAGCTAGGAGGTCTACATTCTGAGATTTCCCAAGCCCGTATAGATTATATTGCTCGTGATGCGAAACGATTACTCCCCGCTCTTCAAGATTATCAAAATCCTTGGCTTGGTTTTCGCCCAACACTTCCAGACTGTCTGCCAGTGTTAGGAAGATCGCCCAAGTTTAAAAATATATTTTATGCATTTGGTCATAATCATCTCGGATGGACCCTAGGACCTACCACAGGAAAGTTAATAACAAACTTAATGTTACGGGATATGCCTGTTAATCTTGCTTTTGATATTCAACGATACTTAAAATGATTTTAAAAATTCTTTTTTTTTTAACTTTTACTTTTTCATCTTACGCAGGCAATCTTAATAAAGATTTTTGTATAGGCTACTTAGAGGAGGTTTATTGGGCTCTTGATCCGATAGAGGAAGAAGAAAAAAGAGAAAATATAGTTCAATTTTTTAATGAAAACTATGCAGGAGCTAGTCTTTTAAATTTTGATTTATATTATGATCCCAGTCAAAGACAATTTGGAGATTCCCCAAAAGATAATCTCATTAAAGTGAATTATCCTAATTTTGAGATTATGATCTTAGATGCCTATATCAATCTTTTCACCCATAGTGATCAAAACTATTGTCCTGCCTTTTGGAATGACTGTTCTGAGGAGTCTTTAAAATCATTTTTTCAGGGGGCCAGTGATTTTAGTAATCAGTGGGCTGGGGAGGATAGGGTAATGGAGTATCTAGATACTGAGTTTAAAAATCATCAATGCGCTCAATATTTAAATACCTCGATTAATAAGACAGAATTTATCCCCAATTTGAATATTTTAATCAAAGAACTCACGAAATAGATTGATATATAAAGAAAAATTAAGTGGCCATTTTGGACACATAAGATATAGCCAAATTGGCCACCAATCGTAAAGTAGGGAAAAGAATAATTACAAAAATTAATTTGTTTTTTTCCTTCCTCACTCCTTGCTTTAGTTTGCCTCGCCTTTCTCCAGGGCAAACTAAAGTTTTATTTAATAGTCCTTCTACTTTTTTCAAAATAAACTAATTAGGATGGACGATAAAAAATTCATAGATAATTACTTTGCCATTACAGAGAATTTTCAAGAATTCTTAAAAGCCATTAAAAAAAATTATCAATCGATTGATCATCTTATTGTCGTCTTGTCCGTGATTAATCATACGAAAAAAACTATTCAGCAAACTATCCAAAATAGCTCCAATCAACCAAATAGCGAAGCAATGAGTAAAGAAATTAACCAAGCTCTGGCAGATCATCCTGACTATGGGGTGACGCATAGCAGTATTTCCAGAGAAACAAATTTACCTCGAACGACGGTACGTCGTATTTGTGATACCTTTTTAAAACAAAAAATTTTTAAAAAAAACTCACACGGATTAATTATTATGGGAGAGAAAATGCGAGAACAAAATCAAGAAATGAGAGAAGAAACAAAAAAGTTTTTTATTGAGGTTGCAAAAAACTTTAAAGATTAATTGTTCAGATACTGAGTAATCGTTTGCTCTACACCCTTTGCATAGAGTTCTTTTAACCAATACGAAAAAGAATTTATAAAATGAGTATTTTGAGAAAGTACTCCATAAATCTTGGATTGTTGGAGCCATACTTCCGGTTGATCTTTTGATTGTTTTGCGATTGAGGTTAATTCTGACCACAAGGGGTCATTAGGTTCAATCGTTGTTCCATCCTCTCGTTACCCATTTACACACAGAATTATTCTGGTTCCAATATCTTCTTCCTTTATGTCCTGCTGAAGTCTTTATATAATAAGACAATGGGATGGTGGATTGGAGAAGAGGAAAAGCGAGAGGAATCAACCCTTCCGTACGCCAAATGCAGTGAATGTGGTGATTATAAGGAGGTTTCCAAGAAATATCTGAATAAAATGACCGAAGAGATGGTGACCATCTGCTATGACTGCGGAAAGCAGCGCTATATCGAGTCCCTCATGGTCGTCTCGGCGATTGATGGGTTTGACGATCTTTGAATTGTAATATTTAATAAAAAATCATGAACAACCCGAATACCCAAGGTAAATACATTAAGCTTTTAGAGAGCTTAAGACTGTATAATACGTATAGCTGGATGGCCTTTATCCCTTTGGGGGCATTACTGCACTTTTTATTGGATTTTAGTTATGTTGCGGGCTTGTGGTTCGGGGTGAACCTCATGCTCTTGGCCATGTGGGCCATCGTCTATCTATTAAACAACTTTTCGAAATCCGACTCTTAAAACCTTACAGCAG
>VTPN01000034.1 GCA_008638215.1 Pelagibacteraceae bacterium | reverse complement strand
GAGAAAAAATTTTATTTAATTAAACAATTCAGACCTTTTTCCTATGTCAGAAAAGAAAAATATAAATTTGAACTTGTGGGAGGTTTAGTTGATAAAGGAGAAAGCTTAACTCAAGCTCTTAAAAGAGAAATAATGGAAGAAATCGGTGTTAAAACATTGAAACTTGAGAAACTAACAAAATATTGCCCAGTACCTGGTTATTCAGATGAAATTGTGAATGTTTACTATGCAGAAGTTGAAAAGATCAAAAGATCACATTTGTTCAATAAATTCGAAAATGAAGAGATAAAAGTTTCAAAATTAAATCTTTCTCAATTGAAAAAAATAAACTCTAGTGAGCAAGTACAAAACGTACTCACTAAAGTTTCAATTTATGAATATTTAAGAAAAATTAAAAAGAGTTTACGTTATTAACTATTTTATTTTCTTTTAAAAAGTCTGCTACTTGGTTAGCAACATCAATAGCCACATTAGATTGGGCCTCTTTAGAGGATGCTCCTAAGTGAGGTGTGAGCAGTAAATTCTTAGCGCCAAACATAACATTTTCTGTGGCGGGTTCAGTTTCATAAACATCTATAGCTGCTCCTGCAATTACATCATTATTTAATGCATCTTTTAAATCAGATTCATTAATCAAACCCCCTCTGGCACAATTGATTATTACAGAGCTTTTTTTCATAGTTGCGATAGTTTCTTTGTTTAACATATTCGATGTTTGATCATTAAGTTTTGTATGCAATGATAAAACATCAGATGAAGATAATAACTCTTCAGTTGAAACTTTTTTTGCACTTAAACTTTTTAAAACATCATCACTGGCTGAATTAGAATTTGTTAAAATGCGCATTCCAATTACATTACATATTTCAGCTACTCTTTGACCAATGTTACCAAATCCAACAATACCTAGGGTTTTTCCTTTTAATTCAGTTCCCATAAATTTCGACTTTTCCCATTTTCCTTCATGAGTCGAAGAGTTAGCTAAATGAATATGTCGATAAAGAGAAAACATTAAACCCACAGTAAGCTCAGCAGTTGCTTCCAAATTGCCCAAGGGTGTATTCATCACTAAAATTTTATTTTTTGTAGCAACTTCTATATCCACATTATCGACACCTACACCTGCTCTTCCAATTACTTTTAAATTCGAACAGTTTTCTAAAATATCAGATGTAAGTTTTGTTGCTGATCGAATAAGAATACCATCATAATCGTCAATTATTGATTTCAGCTCGTTCGGTTCCAATCCTGTTTTTATATCATAGTCAATAGATTTAGATTTTAATACATCCTCAACCTTATTGCTCATTTTATCAGAAATTAAAATTTTCATTATTTGTACCTTTCTAAAGTTTCAAAAAATGCCCATTCAATCCAGGGTAAAAGTTTATCAATATCACTAGATTCAACAGTGGCACCGCCCCATATTCTTATTCCTGCTGGCGCATCTTTATAAGCATTAATATCATAGCCTGCATCTTCTTTTTCAATTATGGAGCAGACTTCTTTGACAAGTTTCTTTTGGTTTTCTTCATCAAGATTTTCAAAATCTGGATGAGTAAATTTGAAACAAATACTTGTAGAAGAGTATGTATTTGGATCTTTGGCAAGAAAATCAACCCAATCTCTATTAGCAATCCAATTTTTAACAGATTGGAGGTTTTTTCTAGATCGATTAATTAATTCTTTTTGACCACCAATACTTATACACCAGTTTAATGCATCCAGAGCATCCTCTGCCGCTAGCAAAGATGGTGTATTGATAGTAGCACCTTCAAAAATACCTTTATCAAATTTTTTATTTTTAGCTAATTGAAAAATTTTAGGCATCGGCCAGGAAGGCTCATAAGTTTCCAATCTTTCAACAGCTCTTGGAGATAAAGCAATCATTCCATGGGCAGCTTCCCCTCCTAAAACCTTTTGCCACGACCAAGTAATGACATCTAATTTTGTAAAATCCATATCCATAGCAAAAACAGCAGAGGTTGCATCACATATAGCCAACCCTTTACGATCATCAGGTATCCAATCAGCATTTGGTACACAAACACCTGAGGTTGTACCGTTCCAAGTAAAAACAACATCATTGTCAAAATTTACTTTGGATAAATCAGGCAGTTCTCCATAATTTTTAACATCATGGATAGTGACATTATTAAGTTTTAGCTGTTTGGTTATATCTTTAACCCAGGTAAGACCAAAAGTTTCCCATCCACAGACTTCCACACCTCTTTGACCTAGTAAACTCCACATGGCCATCTCAATAGCGCCAGTGTCAGATGCAGGAACAATACCTACTAAATAATTTTCAGGAAGCTCTAAAAGTTCTTTAGACTTAACAATAACTTCATTTAATTTTGCTTTACCAATTTTAGCACGATGAGATCTGCCTAAAAATGCATCATTAAGAGCATTCAAACTCCAACCGGGACGTTTAGAACAAGGCCCAGATGAAAAATAAGGGTGATTTGGTTTAATTTCTGGTTTTTGCATTTGTTTTTACTCCTTAATTAATAGTTTCAGTCGATAATGTTATAAAAAAACAAACCGTCGAGAGGTTTGGGTTCAAACCATGTAGCCTTAGGGGGCATAAATTTTTTATTTTTAGAATAATCGATAACTAAATCCATGCTAACGGGTCTCATTAATGTAGATAAATCAGTTATACCTGTATCAACTTGATTTATCAAATAATCAGTTCCTAAAGTTGGGGGTACAAATTCTACCCTATCGTCTGAAGTTTCGTCATGAATTTTCAATATTTCTTTTAATATAAATTCGCCAAAATCAATACAATCAGCACCATAAGATGTAAAATCTTTTTTTAAATCAATTTTTAAGAATTTTCCTTGGAAATAAATTACAAAAAACCTCTCTATATTTTCATGATATTTTAATTCATCTACAATAAAGTATTTTTTTAAGTCACTTAAAAATTGATCTTTAGGATAATTCTCCGGAAATTTAACAGATCTATCATAGGCTAAATTTGAACATTTTGATTTAGGAAATATGATTGCCATAAATTTAGTATCTTTTTTTACATCTAATTGAGCGAAACCTTCAATTCTATGATGACCATCAGCAACAAAAAGTTCTTTGAAATTAATACTCGAGAAATCTGATTCAGTTTTATAAATAGAATGAACATATTTACCAGATTTGAATTTGATAATAGGTTTTTTTTCATGATAAATTTCTAAATCTAAATCGATATTCTGATCATCATAAAATAAATAAATAGGACAAAGTTGAAATTTTACTTTAGAGAGTTGCTCTGCTCTTTCTTTTCCTTTGCTTACTAAAATTTTTTCGTGAGGTTTAATATTATTATTTACATAATCTTGAATATTTAAAAGAGAAATTAGGCCCGTTTGGGAATGGTCATCAGAGTCAATTCTATATAGATAATAGTTTGTATCAGATTTATAAATGATTTTATCATTTATGAGTTTTTGATAATAGTTTCTTGACAACTCATAAAATTCCTCATCGCTTAATTTTTTGTTAAAATAAATATCTGGTCTTAAAATCTGTAAAAGATTGAGTTTGTGAATTTGGTCTGAAGTAAAATTATAATCAATAATATCCGTGCTTGGCGAAAGTATAGATTGAAGATACTTGTTGTTTAATACATAAGTATTTGGTAATAATGGCTTCATTTATGAAAAGTAATAAAATTCCATACTACGTTGCTTTAATTATCGCCTTAATTTTTTTTGCTTATGGAATTTTTTCAGTCTTGCTTCACTAATCTTCTTTTGATGTTGAATTAGGTAAGTTCTTTTCCTCAAACCAGATATTTTTATCAGGAATATTTCCATCCCATAAATAGTTTTCGTAATCAAATTTTGGCATACCTTTATCTGAGCGCTCGTAATAAAGTCCAAACTCTCTGCAGTATTCTGATAATTGATCGGCTTCTAATTCTAATATATTTAATTTTTCCCATTTTTTGCTAGAGGAAACCCATTTGAAACCCTTCGATTTAAGCCAATCTTTATGATAGTAAGTCTCAGACCCAGAAACTGAGAATGTAATATTTTCACTCATTTAATAAAACCTCTTGAAATAATTTGAAGGGATAGTATTGAAAATCAGACCTATTATCAAAGGATTTTTTTTGAATAAACATAAATAAATCGTTTTTATTGACTATTTCCTTTGAAATTATGGAATTTGAGTAAAAATATTCACAATGATGTGAGTTTTTAGGATCTCCGTTATCTAAAACGACTGAAAGGGTCCTATTATCTTCAAAATTTATTAAACAAGATAAGTAAGAAATTCTGTTTGTAATTTTATTTTTTTTATAAACTAAAGAATTAATTGTTGGTTTTATTTCCTTGTATTGATTTATAAAAAAAAATAGATCGGGCGTCAGGTCAAATAAAATATCATTGCTTGATAAGTTATTATATTGATCTTGTTTTAAAGTTAGAAGATAGGTTGCATATTTTTTATTGATGCATTTTGAATAAAATTGCTCAAAATCTTGGTCATTTATTAAAAATAAATTAGACATTAATCCCAAATCTATTAGTTCTTTGTATGCATTCAATTCGTTTTTATTACTTATAATTGGATAGTTAGAGATGATTTTTTTATCTTTTTTTAAAGCTAAGTATGTATATTCAAATTTTATACCCGTAGGTAAAAAATTTATCAAAAATTCAATTTCATCATCGTTAATCAGCTCTTCATAAGAACCATAATATTTTTGAAAGCCATTAGAATTACAAAATGATTGCGCATTATCTATATTTCTTGAAGAATTTGCATAAAGATAACATAAATCATTTATATTATTATCTTCAATAAATTTAATTGTTTTATTATCAGAGCTAAGGACTGCTAAATTGCTTTTCATAAATTATTTAATATAATCCCATAATGAAACAAGTCTACTTAAGCTACCATGATATTCATACAGATTGTATAGAATTAGCTAAGATAATAAAAAAAAAGTTTAAACCAGAAAAATTAATTCTCATTTCCAGAGGTGGGCTTATTCCAGGATCAATAATTGCAAATTATCTGGGCATTCAAGATATTGATGTCATTGCTTTAAAAACATATGCAAATAGAAAAAGAACAAATAAAATTGAAATTTTTAAAAGAATAAAGTCTCAGAAGAAATTAATAGTAATTGATGATTTGGTAGATAGTGGCGATACTGCAAAAATAGTTAAAGAGATGATGCCGAATTCAAAGTTTGTTACTTTATACGCTAAAACTTCAGGAAAAAAACAAGCCGATCTTCATCTATATGACTTTAAAGATTCGGATTGGCTCGTTTTTCCCTGGGAACAAGACTAACTTACAACAAGAAGTGTAATAAAGAAGCGCCCGCAATAATTAAAACAGCAGGGTTCAAGTCACTCATCTTTCCACTAATAAGTTTCGCAACTACATAAACAATAAAAGCTAGGGCTATTCCATTACTAATAGAGTAAGTAAGCGGCATAATAAAAGCGGCTAATAGCGCTGGAGAGTATTCGGAAATATCATCCCAATCGATATTAACTAAGTTTTTGCAGAAAAAAGTTGCTATAAAAACTAGCGCAGCTCCTGTGGCATATGCTGGAATTGATTTAGCTAACGGTGCTAAAAATAGACATAAAAGAAAAAATATGCCTACTGAAACAGCAACCAATCCAGTTTTTCCACCTTCTTTAATTCCTGCGCCTGACTCAATATAAGAGGTAGTATTTGAAGTACCAAAAATTGAACCTACAATAGTAGCAATAGAGTCAGAGAAAACAGCTTTTTGAATATTTTCAACATTTCCATCTTTGTCAACCTTACCAGACAAATTTGCAACAGAGGTTAGAGTTCCTGCGGTATCAAAAAAATCTACAAATAAGATTGTAAAAATTACAATCAAGAAAAGTGAGCTACCGATGCTGCTAAAATCTAATTGCATAAATGTTGGAGACATAGAAGGTATTGATGAGGCGAAGCCTTGAAATTGAGCTACCCCAAAAATAAATCCTAATACTGTTGTAGAAAGAATACTAATTACAATTGCCCCAGGTATTTTTAATTTATCCAAAGCGATCATTAAAGTAAATGTTAATAAAGCTAACAAAACAGGAGCAGATTTTAAATCTCCTAATCCAACTAAAGTAGCAGGATTATCTACAACAATGCCAGCATTCTTTAATCCTATAATAGCAAGAAATAATCCGATACCTGCGCCAATACCAAATTTTAAAGATCTTGGAATTGCGTTGATTAAATATGCTCTTAATGGCGATATACTTATTAATAGAAATAGAATACCAGAACAAAAAACAGCAGCTAATGCTTGCTGCCATGTAAATCCCATACCAAAAACTACAGCATAGGTAAAAAATGCATTTAAACCCATACCTGGAGCCAATGCGACAGGCCAGTTAGCCAAGATGCCCATTAACATACAGGCAACAAATGAAGCTAAAATAGTAGCAACAAATACAGAGTCAAAATCCATGCCTGTTTCAGAGAGAATGGCAGGATTTACAACCATTATATATGCCATAGTAAGGAAGGTAGCTAGTCCAGCTAAAACTTCCCTTTTAAAAGATGTTTTATGATCTTTTAATTTAAATAGAGATTCTATAAATTCCATTTTCAATCATATCAAATAAAACTAAAGGTAAAGAGGTTCTGAATCATAAGAAGACCATAAATACCAAGTAACTATAGTGGAATATTTTGACCATTTGTTTGAATTATTATTCAATTTTTTTAAACTTTCATCTTTGTAATATTTTTTGTAAGCATTAATAAATCCAAGGTCCCCAATAGGCAGAATATTCGAAATACCTAGGTGGAATATACTAAACATTTGAACAGTCCAGGGTCCAATACCAAAGATTTTTGTTAATTCATAAGGGGGAGATGATTGAAAAGTATCATCAAATTTAATGGACTGAACAAGATCATAATTGCTAATTAATGAAATTATAGATTTTTTTTTATTATTACTTAAAGGTAAATCTTCTATAAATGAAATGTGGTTTTTAAATGTACTGTAACTTATAGTCCCCATAATTTTTTTGGATTGTTGATAAATAGCCATAGCGGCAGATACAGAAATTTGTTGTGAGCAAATAGATTTAAAGAGAATATCAAATTTATTTTTATTAAGTTTTAAAAAATGATTTTTATTATAATATTTTTTAAAATGAAGATCATTTTTTAATAGATATTGACATCCAGTTTTCCAATAAGGTAACAATTTTTAAATAAAAGTTTTAATCAAGCTAGAAGTATCTTGGCTTTTATATTTTGTTTTAATTAAGCCTTTATATTTATGATGTACCTCTTTGGTAAGTTTAAGATTGAGTTTAGATTTTTTTGATTGTTTTAACACATAACGAAGATCTTTTTCCATAAGTTCAGTTGAAAAACCAAAATTAAATTTATCTTTAATAAGTGTTAAATATCTATTACTAAACTGCCACGATCCTGCAGCACCATTTTTGATTACATCATATAATCTATTCTGATCAATCTTATGTTTCTTGCTAAAAATGAAAGCTTCAGATATTGAGTAAAGAATACCACAAATTAAAATTTGATTTGTAAATTTAGTTAATTGTCCGGAACCAGACTTACCCATATAAACAACACTTTTTGAATAATGTTTAATAATAGGAAGAGATAGTTTGAATTTTGAAGCACTGCCACCAATCATTATTGACAACTTTCCATTTTTAGCGCCCTCTTCTCCTCCAGTTATTGGAGCATCTAAAAACTGAATTTGACAAAAACTTAACATTTTATTTAATTTTTCAACTTGATCTAAAGAAATTGTTGAATGATCAATAAAAATAGTTTTTTGATGAAAACAAAACGATTTGATCAAAAATTTAGTAATTTGATTTATGGATAAATCATCTTTTAGACAAGTTATAATAAAATCAAACTTTAAGTTCGAAAGATTTTTAAAATCAAATTTTTTAGCACTATATCTTTTTAGCCATTCATTTTCTTTTTTTTTGGATCTATTGTATATAAATAATTCAATATTTTTTGATTTCGATAAATGCGCCGCCATATGAAATCCCATACGACCTAAACCTATAAATAAAACTTTAGATTTTTGCATAAAAAATAATTTTTTTATCTAAAATATCAAAGTCAAAATTAAAATTATCAAGATTAGTATTAAAATTAAGATTATTCAAAAAAGACATTGCGGGAAATAAATCCCAAATTTTAGAACCATAAATAGTCATAAAAGTTCTATCACCCTCTAATATTTCAATTACATCATAACCGATAGATCTAGATCTTTTTTTTTCGATGTATTTAGAGATTTCATTTTTAAAATATTCTTTTGCATTCAAGCCAAGAAAGCCAGTATGTTGATAGTAATTTTTGAGAACTAGTTGATCATGATTTTTAAATATCTCATCATTAAAAGAATAATAAAAATCATTTTGGATTGGATTGTAAATTATTGAAAAAATGCTTTTTCTATTTTTAATAAATGAGACCATAATAACAACTTTATTGATTCCATTAACAAAATTTCTAGTACCGTCGATGGGATCGATTGTTAAATATTCATCATATTCAAATAGATCAGAATTATTTTCTTCAGAAATGATATTAAAAAAACCCTTCTCATTAAAAAATTGGATAAGTTCATTTTCTATAATTAAATCAAATTTTGTAACTAAAGATTTGTCTAATTTTTCGACAATCTCATCATTTTTGAGTTTACCTAAATTTGGTAATAAATATTCTTTGGATATATCTTTGAAAAAAGAATGTGTTTGTTTAAAAAAATTTTTATCAATAATCATTAATATATTTTTCTAAAATATGAGAATTTTTTGTTTCAATTAAAAGGATTAAAACATCGTTATTTACTGGAATGTGATCGTCATTAGAAAGGTGAATGTTATCTTTTGATATCGTACAAACATGATGGATTTCTTTAGATTTTTTTATGTTTTCAAATAATTCATTTCTATATTTAACTTCATAAATAAGGAACTTTTCTTTTAATATAGAATGGTATGATAAAAGAGATCCCTCTGATATTTTTTCAATTATTCTTGATGTAGTTAACTCTCTTGGGTTGATGATTACATCAATTCCAAGATCATTAGCAAATGATGAAAATGACTCATTATTAACAACGGCAAATACTGATTTAGAACCTCTCTTTTTTGATATTATTGATAAAATAGTATTTATTTGATCATTATCAGTCACCGTAATAACTAAATCTGAAGTATTTAACTTTATTTCATCATATAAGGACTGATCTAAAGCATCGCCGTGAAAAATAGATGTATTTTTTAAAGTACTAGCTAAAAAATCACATCGATCTTTATCGAATTCTAATATCTTTAAATTAATTTTTTGATTATCTTGTTCTATTAATTTTGATAAATTTTGACCAATATTGCCACCACCAATAATTAATATATCTAGTACATAATCTTTATAACCGAAAAATTTTATAAGTTTTTTTAAATATTCTTTTTTAGTTAATAAATATAGTTGATCAGATTTAGAAATATTTTTAAAATCAAAAAAAGATTCATCCTCAAAGGTATGCCCTATATAACAAAGGTTATTCATCTTAAAAAAATTATTTATCTCTTCAAATGATTGATGTTTAAATAAATCAGAAGACTGCATACCAATTAATAAATAGTTTTCTGTGATAAGAGATTCACTGAAAAAAGCGCCCGGCATATGTATTTTTTCAAAAACATTATTAGCAACTTCCCATTCTGGAGAGATAATGTGATCTAAAAAGTTATTCGAATTAATTAAAATTTTTTTATTTTCTTCAGATATTAAATTTTGATTTCTTATTCTGGCAATTGTTTTATCAACTTTTAAAAATTCTTTTGCAAATTTACATGTAATAATATTTTTTTCATCACTTTTAGTAACAGCAATAAAATAATCAATTTTTGTTTTAAAATTTAAATAAAAACTAGGATTTAAAGGGTCATCAAAAATTGTTTTTATGTCGTATCTTTCTGAGAGTCTTTTTAACTCTGCTGCATCATCATCAATTAGAAAGACACTTTTTCCTTGCTCTGAAAGTTTATTAGCAAGATTAGCCCCTACTATACCAGATCCCAAAATAAGAATATTCATCAGTCGATTTTTATATTAAGTGTTTTTAACTTTCGGTAAAGAGATACCCTATCTAAATTCAATGATTTAGAAGTTAAAGTCATATTCCAGTTATTATTCTTAAGTTTTTGAATTAAAAAATCTCTTTCAAACTTCTCTTTTGCTTCTTTGTAATTCAAATCATATAAATCAGAATTAACAGTCGAATTATCAATTATCTTTTTTATATCATCAATCATTAAAATTTCGGGTAGAGAAATCATATCGTTAACAAGATTTTGGGCAATATTCATAACTTCAAATATATTGCCAGGCCAATTATATTTAATAAGAAAATTTTCAATTAAAGGATCTATATTCGCATTTTTATCGAATTTTTTCTTTGTAAATATATTTAAATAATGTTCAAACAACGGGAAAATTTCATTTTTACGTTCAATCAATGGGATAAATTTAAATTTATAATCAATATTTTTAATTATATTTTCATCTAAATCTAAATTTTTAGAGTCAAGAATTATTGATGCATTAATCTTATTAAATTTAACTAAATTTAAATAATTTAAAATTTCAATCTGATTAAAATTCTCAAAATCATTAAAATAAATGGTAAAATAATCATGTAAGGAAGAAAATTTTAATAAATCATTTTCATTTATTAAATTTTCATTCATGTTTATAAAGGTATCAGGATTATTAGAAGATAACTTCATGTGAATATAATTTGCAAAGTAATTCTTACCAGTGCCCATAGGGCCATACAAATAAATTGATGAGTTGGGTTTTATTTTGTTTGCTTTAGTAAAAATATTTTCAATATAATCATTAAAACCAATATTGTTTATTTTAGTGTGAAATGAAATTTGTTTACGATAGTTATTGATTGTAACTTTTTGTTTTAAATCTAAAAGATTTTTTTGAATAGTGTGTAGGAGTTTTTTTGTTTCAAATGGCTTTTCAATAAAATCATTAGCTCCAGCCTTAACGGAATCAATCGCATTATCGATATTAGCATGACCACTAAAAGATATTATTGCAAGATTACTAAAATTATTTTTTAGTTCATTAATTATATCAATTCCTTGTTTAGAACTATTTTTAAGCCATAAATCAACTAAAACTAAATCAAAATCAAAATTTGTATTTTTAAGTTTACTATATTCATCATAAGAACTTACATAAGATGTTTTAAAAGAATTTTTATTTAAAATAAGAGAAACTTGTTTACAAATTTCTAACTCATCATCAATTACTAAGATTTTAGACATTTAGTTTAATTTCAACTTTAAATCCAGAATATTTATTGGTCTTAATATGCAAACTACCATTATTTTCTGTAATAATTTTATTAATTAGAGACAAACCTAAACCTGATGAATTTTTTGTCGAAAAATAAGGTTTTAATAAATTATTAACATCCTCGTCATAACCAGGACCATTATCAAAAAAAGTAAATAAAATACAATCATCAAATTGCTTTAAATTAATATCAATAGAAGGACTAGAAGTTATTGAAAGTGCTTCAATAGAGTTTTTAAATAAATTATTAAGAACTATATCAATATAAGATTGATCAAAATATATAAATATTTCTTTGTCAATTTTTTGGCTAAAATTAATTTTGGGGTAATTTCTTTTATACTCTTCTACATAAATAGATAAAATTTCAGATAAATTGATCTTTTTGTTAATTGGTTTTGGTAATCTGGCAAAATTAGAAAATTCATTAACAAGATTTTGAATTAAAAAAATTTGTCTTTTAATAGATTGAATAGAATTTTTTAAATCCTCATCATCAATTTCATTTTCAAGAAATTCTGTTGAGAGCAACATTGGTGTTAGAGGATTTTTAATTTCATGAGAAATTTTACGAGCTAAATCTGCAATAGCATTATTTTTTTCAGCAGCTAAAAGATTGGTATAGTCATTAAAAATAATTAATTGATCAAATAAAGAATTATTAGGAATATATATCGATTTTACAAAGAATGATTTTTCAGTTTGATTAATTAAGATATTTAAATTTTTTTCAAAATTTTTATGATTATCTAAATCTGAATTTCCAACATTTAGACCTATTATTATTTTAAAATTTTCAAATGAAGTTAAATTATTTTGAGATAATATATTTGACGCAGAATTTTGAAAAATAAGATTATTGTTATTTAGTACAAAAATACCATATGGAGAATTCTCAATAATATTGTTAATAAAA
>VTPN01000064.1 GCA_008638215.1 Pelagibacteraceae bacterium | reverse complement strand
AGCCTGTCTCCCAAGAGGAAGATTTAAATCCAGGCACAGTAAACATATCCATATCTACGGTATAGAGATAATTACAAAAGTGTGTTTCTTTGTGAACGTAATCTAAAAATGCTCTTCCGGTTACTCTTTTCCCCACGAGCCTACCCTGCATATCAGAGAGAGCTACCAAAACAGTATCAATATCTTTTGATTTAATTTTTTTTTCGAGATCTTTAAAGGTAATGCCCATTTTTATTAAAATTTTATGATAGGTTTTTCTCACCCCATTAGAAAATGAGGTGAGAAAAAATTTATTTATCTATATGGATATCCAGCTTTTTCCATTGTTTCAGCATATAATTTAAATGCTTCTACAACTTTACCACTTCTTGGAGAAGAGGCAGCCACATCATCCCAGAATTTTTCAGCATCTTTTACAACGCCTGCCCATTCATTAGCAGGAAGACTGGTTAATTCCATCTTCTTACCGTTAACACGAAGGTCCGCTTCACCACCCCAGTACCAAACTTGTCTATAGTAGTGAGACTGGTCTATAGACATTTTGAATAACTCTTGAAGTTTAGGTGATAACTTATTCCAACTTTCAGAGTTTGCGAAATAAGAACCAAACCAAGCTCCAGTTACTGAGTTTGTTAATGCATAATTACAAATATCAGCCCATCCAACTTCATAAGCTTCTGTAAATCCGCACCAGCAAACACCATCTAATTCACCTGTTTGCATCGCAACTTCAACATCATCCCAAGGAACGGTAACTGGTATTAAACCATATTGAGCTAAAAAACGTCCAGCAGTTGGAACACCAAAAACTCTAAGACCCTTCATATCTGAAAGTTTTTCAACTTTTTTATTGACTGTGAATAAATGACATGGGTCCCAAGCACTTGTACTTAACCAAGTTACATTATCTACTTCCCCATAAGCTTCTGCCCAAATTTTATCTAAACCATAATACCTAAACATTGCAGGAACATCGAGACTGTATCTTGTTGCAAATGGGAAATATCCACCAAAAACTGAAATATCTACTGGGGACCCCATTGTTGCATCATCACTTTGAACGGCATCAATCGTCCCTGCCTGCATTGCTCTAAACAATTCATCAGTAGGTACTAGTTGATCTGCGTAGAAAAGTTCGATTTCCATTTCTCCGTAAGCAGCTTTATTGAAAGCCTCTATCTGAGGGAGAACAACATGCGCTCCTAGCGGTGCGCCAGAATAAGTTTGTAATCTCCATTTGATTGGGTTAGATGCTGCATAAACATAAGGTGCTTTTGCTGCGGTTGCGCCGATAGCAGCTGCAGAAACTAAACCAGCTTTTTTTAAGAAACCTCTTCTAGAGGAAGTGGTTTTTAATTTATTTTTTGTCGACATATGATTCCTCCTATATTTATTATAATCCAAAATTGGTAAGAAAATAAAGGGTAATTTTAAATTAGCCTAATATAGTTGTGGGTAGCCATAAGGCTATTTGAGGAAACATCATCATAATAATTAATCCAAACAACATCACCATAACAAACGGAATTATAGATCTGTAGATATCAATTAAAGTTATTTCTTTCGGCGCCATGGCTCGCATTAAAAATAAATTATAACCAAAAGGTGGGGTCATGTAGGCGATTTGACATGTGATAGTATAGAGGACTCCATACCAAATAGGATCAAAACCTAGGGCGATGATTAAAGGGACATAGAGGGGGGCCACGATAACTAACATTGCCGTATCATCAAGAAACATTCCCATAAGGATATAAGACAATTGCATCATTATTAAAACACCCCAAGGACTTAAATTCCATCTTTCAATAAATAATGACTCAATTGCTTTAGTAGCTCCTATACCGTCAAATACTGCTCCAAAACAAAGTGCCGCTAAAATAATCCACATAAACATGCATGAGACGCCAAGCGTTTTTTTACAGACATCTTCTATGACTTTAAAATTTAGTCTTCCTTTTGCCCAAGCAGCAATGGTTGCAGCTAGAGCGCCCACGGCAGAACATTCAACTAAACTCGCTATTCCCATAATAAATAATCCCGTCATAATAAAGAAAATAGCAAAGGGAATTATTCCAGCTCTTAGTAGTTTTATTTTTTCAATAAGAGGCATTTTTCTTTCCTTTTCTGGAAGTACAGGGCCAAGCTCAGGTTGAATTCTACATCTTATATAAATGTAAAGAATGAATAGAGTTGCCATAATTAAACCAGGTAATAATCCCGCTAGCCAAAGTTTGCTCACAGGTTGTCTGGCTATCATTCCATACAATACAAGAACAACGCTGGGTGGGATTAATATACCTAAGGAACTTCCGGCTTGGACTACCCCACTAATCATTCGTTTGTCATAATTTCTTTTTAACATCTCTGGCAAAGCAATGGTTGCGCCAACTGCCATTCCTGCAACACTTAATCCATTCATAGCAGAGATCGCCACCATCATAAACATAGTGCCAATCGCCAAACCACCTCGTGTGCCACCAAAATACACATGAAACATTTTATAAAGATCATTGGCTATCCCAGACTCAGAAATCATATATCCCATATAAATAAATAAAGGGAGCGTCAACATGGGGTACCATTTGAAAAGTTTCCAAGATGCTGTAAACGGCATTTCTACACCTCCATCACCCCATAATAGAAGTGCGGCAGCTGCAGCTACAAAACCAATTGCCCCAAAAACACGTTGGCCCGTTAGAAGCATCAGAACCATGGTGGCAAACATTAGTATAGCAATGGCTTCGTAACTAAAGTATTCAGCTAACATTAAATTTTAATTCCTTTAACTTTTGCATAATCTTTGAAAACCATTGAAATAGTCTGAAGTATCATTAATAAAATTCCTAAAAACATTATACTACTAATAGGCCAGACATATGGTCTCCAAGCCGAAAATAGAGTTTTCTTAGTCTCAAGAGTATAAACCAAACTGTTGTAAGATCCGATAAGTAGAACAATTAAATAAAAAATAAGGAAGATGCTTGTAAAAAGATCCATTCGAGCCTTATTTTTTTCAGAAAAATTTCCATAGACCAAATCCATTCTAACATGTTGGTTTTCTTTCATGGAGTATGCTCCACCCATAAGGTAGTAACCAGTCATAATAAACTGAGCCATCTCAATAATCCAAAGCAATGGAAAATTTATGATATTTCTTGTAACGAACGATAGAACCAAAATGCCCATCATCGCAAAAACGGTATACATAGTAATTTTTCCAATGATGTCTGTTATTTTGTCAATGAAATGTACATAAGTAATAAATAAATTTGGCATAAAGTCGTTAAGCTAACATAATTAATTATAAAAATTAATCTTTTCTTGATATTTCCTGAAGGCCTGCCTTAATAATTTCTAGAG
>VTPN01000063.1 GCA_008638215.1 Pelagibacteraceae bacterium | reverse complement strand
CTAAAGGAATTGATATCAAACAATAATCTTGAATTAAAAGACTTGAGTTGTTCTCTTGTCCCACCCATATTGGGAGCAATCACAGGACAAGACATAGATAAACTCTCTGATACGGTTCTTCCAAAACCCTCTGGTCTTATAGACATATTGATGACTAAAAAACTTGTTTCATATACTTTTTTAATATCGAGAGTGGGTTTAATAAATTTAATTTTATTCATCAAATTATTTTTTTTTACTATTTTGTCTATTTTAATTTCATCTTTAGAAGTATGGGAAGAAATGAATAACAACATAAAATTCTCTTTATATTTTTTTGGTAACTTTAAATAATAATCAATTAATAGGTCATGGCCTTTCCAACTAGAAATGCGAGAGGGAATGAATAAGTAATTTTTTAAGTTGTTTAAAGGTTTTTTTAATCGAAAATGATTTGTATCTATGCCTCTACTAATAACAGTCGATTTCAAATTAGTAGCAAGTAAATTTTTATAACTATTTTGAACAAAATGAGAATTGAAAATAATATGATCGCCTCTTAATAAATGTTTGTTATACCAGCTCTTAATAAAATTATCTGAATTGTACTTATTGTGAACACTTGTGACTATCTTTACATCCATTCTTTTCAAAAAATTAATTAAAAAAAATGCAGGAGCTCTCGATGAAATATGAACTAAATTTATTTTTTTTTGATTAATGAGATCTTTAAGGAAAATTTTAATTTTTTTTTGATGGAAAAAATTTTTAAAATATAGATTTTTTAGGTAGATAATATTCAGATTAGCGCTTTCCAAGTTTTTATGTGATGACTCACAGAGAATAAAATTTTTTATCTTCTTTTTTTCTAAGTATTCAGCAATATTTCTTACGCCCGTCTCAACACCGCCAATACCCATAGAAGGAATAATTTGTAAACATACTGGCTTTTTTATATTCTTTTGAGGTGTCAAAATTAAATTACTTTTTAAAAGGCAATACCAAAATAGCTTATAGATACTACAAAAGAAGTAAAAAAAATCTTGTTTTTATTCATGGACTGTTGTCAGACATGAATGGAAAAAAATCCACCTATTTCAATAATTATTGCAGAAAAAAAAATATATCATTTTTATGTTTTGATTTTCAAGGTCATGGTAAATCAAATGGTAATTTTGTAAATTATGGCGTTGGAGACTGGTTTAATAATTTAAAAGATCTTTTGCATTACCTAAAGATAGAAGATCCGATTTTGATAGGAAGTAGCATGGGTGGATGGGTTGCCATGCTCTATGCTCTTCGTTGTCCTAAAAATGTAAAAAAACTTATCGGGATCGCTCCCGCTCCAGATTTTACTGTTGATTTATTATGGAAAGAATTATCTGCCAAAGATAAACAATTAATTAAATCAAATAAGGTTGTTGAAAAAAAAGTAAGTGACGATTTTGTTTATAAATATTCACCAAAATTATTTTTAAATAGTGAGAAACATTTAATAAAGAATATAAAAAAAACTTATTCCGGTGAGGTTATCTTATTTCATGGCAGTGATGATTTGACCGTTCCACACTATTATAATGATAAGTTTTATAAAAATAAAAATTTTCCAAAATTAATTAATATTACTATTAAAAATGCAGATCACAGTATGTCTGATATTTTTAGTCTTAAGAAAATTTCTGATTTTATTTAAGCAATCTTGGATTTTTCCTTTATGGGGAAACTTAGCTTATCAATTACTTCATCAGGAACTACATGAACAAACTTAGAAATCTCTTGATCAAAATTTTCAATGATGAAAGCTGCCCGTTTAGATTTTGTCTGTTTGTGAAAATCTTCTAAAATTTTAAACAAATAATTCTTCCAGTTTTCATCAATAATTTGATAAGTATCGATATTTTCTTTATTCATCATTTCTAATAGGTTTTTTTGATCTGAGTATATAAAGGCCGAACCTCCAGTCATGCCCGCACCAAAATTATCTCCAATATTTCCTAGTATGATAGCACTTCCGCCAGTCATATATTCACAACCATTGGCGCCACAACCTTCAACAACAGCTAAGGCTCCTGAGTTTCTAACACAAAATCTATCACCAGCTTGACCCGCAGCATAGAGTATTCCTGCAGTGGCCCCATACAAAGTTACATTCCCAATAATGACATTTTCGTGACTTGGCTGACTAAATGAACTTCTTGGTTGAACAATAACCTTTCCACCAGATAAGCCTTTACCCACATAATCATTTGCGTCACCAAAAACTCTTAACGTAAGACCTTTCACTGCGAAAGCACCCAAGGACTGACCTGCCGAGCCTCTTAATTTTAAAGTGACATGGTCATCAGATAAATTATTCATTCCATAGTTTCTGGTTATAAATGAGGAAATTTTTGTTCCTATAGATCTTAGGGTATTTTGAATATTATAAGTTAATTCAATTTTTTGACCTGATTGGATAAATTCTCTTCCATCTTTTTCAAATAAATCATCTAGAGTTTTAGGAACTTCATTTCTAAACTTTTCAGAGTGATAGTCATAAACTTTACCATCGTCAATCTTGGTCAGAATAGGGTTGAGGTCTAAATTATCTAAATCACTCGAGCCATAGTGTGTTTGAAATAATAATTCAGTTTTGCCAATTACATCTTTGAGAGAAGAAAATCCTAAAGAGGCTAAAATTTCTCTTACTTCCTCAGCGATAAATGAAAAAAGGTTAATAACTTTTTCTGGAGTGCCCCCAAATTTTTCTCTAAGTTTTTCGTCTTGAGTGCAAACGCCTACGGGGCAAGTATTAGAATGACATTGACGAACCATAATGCAGCCCATAGCCACTAAGGATGCTGTTCCGATGCCATACTCTTCCGCACCTAAAATAGCAGCTTTCACAATGTCTCTCCCCGTTTTAATTCCCCCATCAGTTCTTAAAATAACCTTATCTCGTAATCCATTTAAAGAGAGGATTTGATGAACTTCACTAATACCTAGTTCCCAAGGTAACCCTGCATATTTAATGCTTGATTGCGGGCTTGCCCCAGTTCCACCAGAGTGACCAGAAACTAAAATTACGTCTGCTTTTGCTTTTGCTACACCTGCTGCAACTGTACCTATACCCGACTGAGCAACTAACTTAACACATACTTTTGCATAAGGGTTAATTTGCTTTAAGTCATAAATAAGCTGAGCTAAATCTTCAATTGAGTATATATCATGATGCGGAGGGGGACTAATAAGTGTAACGCCTTGTGTGCTATGTCGAAGGCGCGCAATAAGATCAGTTACTTTAAATCCTGGTAGTTGTCCTCCCTCTCCAGGTTTGGCTCCTTGAGCAATTTTAATCTCTATCTCACTACAATTATTCAGGTACTCCGCAGTAACTCCAAACCTACCACTAGCTACTTGCTTTATAGATGAGCTGGGATTATCTCC